>JBEBBT010000113.1:0-23973 GCA_041158245.1 Actinomycetota bacterium
TGGCACGTTATCTACCAATGTGGCATAAATGTCTGGGACACCTTGGTGGTGGGCAATAGCCAAAGCCGTGGAAGCGTTGCCTTGAGGATCTAGGTCAATCACCAAAACGTGCAAACCACCCTCGGCCAAAGCTGCCGCCAGGTTTACAGTTGAAGTTGTTTTACCAACCCCACCTTTTTGATTTGCAACTGTGAAGATGCGGGTTTTAGGTGGGTGGGGGAGAAATTTCCCGCCAAAGTCGGTTGTTTCACGTGAAACATTGTCGTTCATGGGCCGCCTTTTGAGTCGGGGCAGAGTGTGCCATCAAAGTGCTAAAAGTTAAAAGTGAGGACTAGTTCTTAACTAGTTTGACCGCAGTGGTTAGTGGATCAACCACTCCAGCGCCCGCTTGCAGGACAGATGCCTGAAGGTTTTTGCGTCTTAAAACGGGGAGCGCAGCCTCAACCTCTTCAGTTGCAGTTTGACCTTTAATCATCAAAATCTGCCCACCCGGCTTAACAAGTGGCCAGCACCAGCTGATTAATTTGGAAAGTGATGCGACCGCTCGACCGGTTACTACATCTGCTGAGAGCTTTTTGGCCACGGGTTCTTCGGCCCGACCTCTAACTACATCCACTCGATCGCTTAAGCCAAGGTCAGCTATTACTTCGTTTAGGTAATCAACTCGCCGCGCAAGGGGTTCTAGCAGGGTGATTTTCAGGTCTGGGCGCACAATCGCAAGGGGAATTCCAGGCAATCCAGCCCCTGAGCCCACATCAATAACGGAAACTCCATGGGGAACTAGTTCTTCGAGAACTGCAGAATTGTTGATGTGGCGATCCCACATTCGGTCAATCTCACGCGGACCAACTAAACCACGCTCAACTCCAGCCACACATAGCCAGTGGTGATAGCGCTTGAGCAGGTCAAAAACTTCCGGCCAGCGCTCTTTAGCGTTGGACTCGGCTACTGTTTCACGTGAAACATCAGACATTTACGCCTGTGGAGTTACCACGATAAATCGGTTTGGCTCTTCGCCCTCAGACTCAGAGGCTGCACCAGCAAGAGCAATTGCATCGTGAACGATCTTGCGCTCATAGGCATTCATGGCACGCAATTTAACTGGCTCACCTGTCTGATTTGCCTTATTTGCCGCTTTTGTACCGATTTCATGTAGTTCAGCACGCTTCTTGTCGCGGTAGCCACCAATATCGAGAGTTAGACGGCTACGGTTTCCAGTCTCCTGGGTGACAGCCAAGCGAGAAAGTTCCTGCAAAGCAGCAACCACCTCGCCGCGCTTGCCAATTAATTGGTCAAGTTCACCATCAACGATTGCAACAATCGCGCGATCGCCTTCGACGTCCATCACGATATCGCCTTCGATGCCGGCAATAGTCAAAAATTCGTCAAGGTAGTCCGCCGCAATATCACCTTCGCGAACTAGTTCTTCTTTTGTAGCTTTATCAGACATTTATTTTTCCTTTAAAAAACTATTCAGAGATAGTTTTACTTCTTACGCTTTGAACGAGCCGCACGCTTTGGTTGTACTCGCTTCACTTCATCTGTATTTTCTTCAGAAGATTCGGTGATAACACCTTTCTTCAAATCTTTTTTCTTCTTACGCTCTAAATAAGCCGCATGTGCAGGAGTTCCTGGTGCTGGACTATTTCTAATTACGTAGAACTGCTGGCCCATTGACCAAATATTTGTTGTTAACCAATAAATCAAAACACCAATTGGGAAACCAACACCACCAACTGCAAAAAGTAGCGGGAATAAATACATCATTACTTTTTGTTGTTGAATCATTGGATTGTCAGCAGCAACATTTTTCACCAGCAGCTGACGTTGTGTAATAAACATTGTGACTGTCATCAAAACTACAAGCAGAGCACAAGCAATTTGGATCTTGGTTTGGTTTGCAACCAAATGTGGTTCGCTAGCAGTTAGGAAAGTTGCATAAAGTGGAACATCCAGAATGGAAGCATTATGTGCGGATTCCATAAGGTGTGCGAAATTTTGACCAAAAGTATCGTCGTAATTTTGTTGAGCAATTCCTTGCAATACAGTAAACAAACCGAAAAAGATTGGTGATTGCGCAAGCAACGGCAAGCAAGACGAAAACGGATTTGTGCCGGTCTCTTGATAAAGCTTCATCATTTCTTCAGATTGCTTTTGGCGATCGCCCGCGTATTTAGCCTGAATTGCTTTCATTTGTGGCTGAATTAATTGCAAATTGCGCTGCGAACGAATTTGCTTAACAAACAACGGAATAAGTGCTGTACGAATTACTAGCACCAAACCAACAATTGAAAGCGCCCAAGTTGCACCTTCGTCCGCACCAAGAACCGGCGTTAAGATTGAATGAAAGCCAACCAAAATCCAAGACACAGCTAGTTCAATTGGATTCAAAATAAAATCAAACACTCTTACTCCACATCAGTTTCTACTATCGGTCGCCAGCGACCACGTTCAGGTGTTGGATCGATTCCACCACGGGTGAACGGTGTGCAGCGCAATAGTCGGTACGCAGTCAAAATCAAACCTTTAAATGGCCCATGCACTTTTAGGGATTCAACGGCGTATTTTGAACAGGACGGATAGTAACGGCAAACATCACCGAGCAAAGGTGAAATAGTCAGTTGATATAGCCGAATGGGTGCAATCAAAACGTAAGCCAGCGCCTTACCGATTCCGTCTTGCCAAATGACTTCATAGAGCCTTTTCATTGAGAAGACTCCGTTCAAATAATTCAATCCATTGGGAAACTGAGAGATCCTGCGCACCTGCCTGAGCTCGGACTACCAACTCAAAGCCATCTGGATGCTTTTCAATAAATACAGCGGCAGCGGCTCGAACCTTACGAGCTATCTGATGCCGAACCACTGAATTTCCCACTGTTCCAGGCGTAATTACACCAACCCGAGTGGTTTTAGGAGTTTGTAGAACTGTAAAAACGGCTTCAGATACGACAAAACGCCGACCTCTGCGGTTGACCCGGCGAAGATCGGCGCTCAAATGAAGCCGGTGCTGACGTGGCAGCACGAAAAATCAGACTGCTAAACGAGCACGGCCCTTGCGGCGGCGAGCAGATAGAACTGCACGACCGGCGCGGGTGCGCATACGTAGACGGAATCCGTGAGTCTTTGCACGACGGCGGTTGTTCGGCTGAAAAGTACGCTTGGACACGGTTTTTCCCATCTTGAAAAATCTTGAGGGCGAAAGTTACACACTCGAGCCTGCTTAGGTCAAACTGAGGGCTTCGGGTTGTGGATACCCCTGTGAGAGTAATTTCCAAATTTGGACATTTAGCCGAAGTTGAGCGTAAAGTGAACCTTTAGACCTGTGGACAAGTCTTGCCAAAGCCTTGGACCAGCGTCTAATCTCCGCCCGCAACGGCTACACACAGCCTGTGCAAAACCTGTGGATAGGTCTCAAGTAGACCTTCAGGGTTGTTTAAAGGAAGCAAAGGCAGGCAAAGCGCATGGATCTCGAAAACTCGGGCACCACCACCGATGCCACCCAGGCTACAGATGTTGAGTCCCTGGGTCGGATTTGGTCCTTAGCTCTCGACCAGGCTTTTGCCTCGGGTTCGGTCGAATCCCAGCAACGGGCTTTTATCAATCTTTCAAAGCCACTATTGCTCCACGAAGACACCGACACACTATTAATTGCGGTGCCAAACGAATTTACAAAAAACATCCTTGAGTCCCGTTACCAAGTCGCTATCTCAGCGGCTTTGACCACAGCCCTTGGCCGATCGATCGGAATGGCGTTTCGCATCGACCCAGAAATTGGTTTGAGTGAAGACGATACCGACTTAGTCGCAGACGCGGTTTTGCAGATTAATGAGACCGAACTTCCGCAAACAGATGTCGACTACGACCAAGCTTCAAAACTAAATCCGAAATACACCTTCGACACATTTGTTAAAGGTGCTGCTAATAGATTCGCTGCTGCTGCAGCTGAAACTGTTGCTGAAAAACCTGGCCAGTCATACAACCCACTTTTTATCTATGGTGAATCTGGACTTGGAAAAACTCACTTACTTCACGCAATCGGTAACTACACCCGCTCTTTGTTTATTGGTAAACGTGTTCGCTATGTTTCTTCAGAAGAATTTACTAACGAATTCATTAACTCAATTCGCGACGACAAAGCCGCAGAATTCCAAAAGAAATATCGCGACATCGATGTTTTGCTAATCGATGACATCCAGTTCCTAAGTGGAAAAGTTCAAACAAAAGAAGAGTTTTTCCATACTTTTAACACTCTTTACAATGCTAACAAGCAAATCGTTATTACATCTGACATGCCTCCGCGGCAGTTAAATGACTTTGAAGATCGCATGCGTTCACGTTTCGCATCTGGCTTCATCATCGACATTCAGCCGCCAGACTTAGAAACCCGTATCGCAATTTTGCGAAAGAAAACTTTGCAAGAACGTTTAAGTGTTCCAGGTGATGTTCTTGAATACATCGCCTCGAAAATCTCATCAAATATTCGTGAGCTTGAAGGTGCGTTGATTCGTGTAACCGCCTGGGCTAACTTGAATAAACAAACTGCGGATTTAGCAATGGCGGAATTAGTTTTGCGTGACTTAATTCCAGATCAAGTAGGTCCGGAAATTACTTCCACAATCATTATGGAAGTCACTGCAAACTATATGAACGTTTCAATCGAAGAGCTTTGTGGCCAGTCTCGTGAAAAAGAAATTGTGCAGGCTCGACAAATGGCAATGTTCCTATGCCGCGAATTAACAGACCTTTCTTTGCCCAAGATCGGTCAGGCTTTCGGTAATCGTGACCACACCACAGTTATGCACGCGGATCGAAAGATTCGTAAAGCTATGAGTGAACAACCTCGAGTTTTTAACGAGCTCACTGAATTGACTCAGCGGATTAAGAGTCACGCTAACTAAGGTGTTACACCTGTTACTTTTGTTAATAGTGTGAAAATTTGAGTCTTTTGTGAGTTATCCCAAATTGGGGACAAACTGTGGATAACTTACGACTCAAGCGTCACAGTTTTAACATTCGTAACAGCCTGCTGGGATAACTCTCGGGCGAGTGTTAATAAAAATCTTGTGTTTTGAACCTGTGCACAGATCTGGGTAAAAACTCATACTTTTGTCCACACCGCAATTCACAGAATTATTGTCATTTTTACTCTCAAAAATAGGTATTTTGAGGGGTTATCCACAATATTCACAACACCTACTACTACTACTAACTATTTAAATAAATAAACCCTAAAACCATTGGGTTGTGGCGGTGTGGACAAATTCTCCAAACCAAGCGTCAGGTTGATACCTCACTATTGCCCAACTTCCACCGGAAGCAAACTAAATACCAACTAAACACAGGGGGCAAAGTGACCAAATCTGGTTACACACACGTCTCGCTGGTTGTTGATCGCTCAGGATCTATGCAGAACCTAGCTCAAGAATCAACCAGCGGCATCAATGCACTAATTTCCGAGCAAATCGCTGAAACCGGCAATTTCACCGTAACGCTCACCCAATTCGACACTCAGTTCGACACTGTCTGCCGACTCTCCACCAAGAATCCTGAATACAAACTGGTACCTCGTGGCTCAACCGCTCTACTAGATGCAGTTGGGAATGAGATTTTGGCAACCGGTGAAGATCTTGCAAAAATGGCAGAAGATGAGCGCCCAGAGCGAGTGATTTTCGTAATCGTGACAGATGGCCAAGAAAATGCCAGTTCCAACTACACCTTGAAACAAGTTCGTGAGCTGATCAAGCAGCAAACTGAAGTTTATAACTGGGATTTCCAATTCCTCGGAGTTAACGAAGCAGCTTGGCAAGGTGCAGATCTTGGTATGAAATTCTCTTCATTCGAAGGTACAGCCAAAGGCCAATCCGCTTCATATAAGCGTTTGAACCATGAACTAAAACGAGTTCGTAGTAGTCGCGATATGAGTCAAAAACTCGAGATTCCGGATTTTATTCCTGAGTCCGACGACGACAACTTCTAAGAAAAATTTAACTCGACCCAGTGGTGACTATGGAGCGCTAATCTGCCACGATTAGCGCTCCTCACCTTTAAGGAAGTGGCTTTAGTGAAAATTCGCATTGAGAAGGATGCACTTGCAGACGCTGTTAATTGGACTGCACGCGCGCTAGGTAATTCACGCACTGGAAAAAATATCGGTCTTGGTATTGAAGCCGAAGGTGACAAAGTAGTTTTAATCGCATACGACCGCGACATTAGTGCTCGCGCAGAAATTGATGCGGTAGTTGAACAACCTGGAAAATGCGTTGTTCCAGGTCGCTTACTAACTGACATCACAAAAACACTTCCATCAGCCCCAGTAACAATTTCATTAAACGACAACAACATCGACATTGTTTGCGGTAGATCATCTTTTGATTTACCAACAATTACTAACGATGATTTTCCAAAGATGGTGGATCTTCCAACTCCACTTGGAACAATTACTGGAGCGAACCTTGCATACGCGGTATCACAAGTTGTGATTGCAGCTCACGTTGGCGACAACCGACCAAACCTCACTGGTATTCAATTTGAATTCTTCAAAGAAATCATCACACTTGGTGCGACCGACACTTTTAGACTTGCATTGAAAGATATTGAATGGAATCCACTAGTCGAAGATCCAGAACTTGCAGTTTTAATTCCAGCTCACAAAGTAAGCGACATCGCAAAAGGTCTACAAGATTGCGAGAAAGTTGAAATCTCGCTTTCAACGGGTAAAGAAAACACATTGATTGGTTTTTCAGGAAACGGCCGTAGCATTGCGGTCTCACTTCTTCCAAATCAATTTCCAAAATACCGCACCAGCATTCCAGCACCTGGATCAATCACTGCGTATGTTGAAGTAAACACCTTGGCTGCTGCAGTGCGCCGTGTGCGTTTAGTTTTGGAAGATAAAGACAATAGCTTTATTCACCTAGAACTTGGTGAAAACGAATTAACACTCACCGCTCGTGGCACTTCAAACGGTTTAGCGAGTGAAGTTTTGGACGCAGCTATTGAAGGCGCACTAGATGGACCGATTTTGTTTGATCCAAACCGCCTACTTGAAGGTTTAACATCATTAAACGCACCACATGCAAAATTCCAATTCCTCTCAGTTAAGGAACCTGCTCTACTAACTGGAGCTAAGGAAGCTGGCAAAGATGATGCTGGCGGTTATAAATACTGGCTAATGCCAAAACCACCGCGTTAAAAATGTATGTATCAGGGTTAAGTCTTTTACGGTTCCGGTCTTATGACTACGTGAACATAAAACTTGTACCTGGAATAAATGTATTTATTGGAACCAACGGCCAAGGTAAAACTAACCTCATTGAAGCGTTGAACTATTGCGCATCTTTTTCAAGCCACCGGGTTGCCAGCGATCAGCCACTTGTAAAACAAGGTGAGTCGAGTGCCGCAGTACAAGTTGTGGTGGAACAAGATTCAAGAACCATTTCACTCGATGTTGAAATAACTCCCGGTAAAGCAAATAAAGCAAAACAAAACGGTTCACCTTTAACTAAAGCACGTGAACTTCTCGGCATTTTGTTGACTGTCACTTTTGCGCCTGAAGATTTAATGCTGGTAAAAGGAGATCCATCAGAACGCCGAAAGTTTATGGATGACTCCATTACACAACTAATACCTAGCTATGCAGGTGTGCGAGCAGATTTCGAAAAGTCACTGCGACAAAGGAATTCATTACTTAAATCGGCCTATGGCAAAAGAACTGAAGAGGTCCTACACACTTTAGATGTTTGGGATGTGCAACTGGCTAAAACAGGTGCGGCTGTTATGTATCACCGATTGAAACTCATAGAAAATATGCAAGAGTTGGTAAGCGATGCATACACAAAAGTTTCTGATGATCGCGGTCCACTAGCAATTTCGTACGTTTCAAATTTGGAAGTACCTGCAGGTGAATTAACCATCGCATCAATCGAATCAGCAATGTTGGCAGCACTGGCTGAAAAAAGAAACAGTGAATTAGATCGTGGAATTACATTGGTTGGTCCACACCGAGATGAATTACAACTGATGCTGCGCGACTTACCAGTTCGCGGTTATGCGAGTCACGGTGAGTCTTGGTCCTGTGCATTGGCTTTGAAACTAAGTTTGTTTGAATTACTAAAGCGTTCTTCTCGTGGCGGTGATCCTGTTTTAATTCTCGACGATGTGTTTGCGGAGTTAGATGAAATCCGTCGAAGCAAATTGGTTGACTTAGTAAAAAATAATGAACAAACTATTGTGACTGCAGCAGTTGCCAATGATGTGCCAAAGGAATTAGATGGTGCACTCTTTAACGTAATCGATGGGACGGTGAGTAGAGTTGAATAATCAAGATGATGTAACTCGCATTGCCGCTAATCGTTTTCGAAAACTGCTTGCCTACATTCAATCAACTGGAAAAACCCCGACAGGTAAAACTGGTGTAAAGCTTTCACGTTCAAACAATTCATCAGAACGAGATCCAAAACTAATTTCATCTGTCCTAGAAGATTTCATGTTGCAGTCGGATTTTTCTGGGCCAATTGCGGTTGGCACACTCGCAGCTCGATGGACTGAGGTGGTTGGTGAAGAAATCGCAGCTCACGTTTCGATGGGGGAATTCGATCCCGAGACAAAGACTTTGAACCTGATCACAGATTCAACCGCCTGGGCCACCCAAATTCGGATGTTGGTCCCGCAAATCCTTGTAAAAATTGGTGATGAAATTGGCCAAGGGCAGGTGCTAGACCTCTCGGTCAACGGTCCAAAAGTTCCAAGTTGGAGACATGGT
Source organism: Actinomycetota bacterium (assembly GCA_041158245.1). Taxonomy (GTDB): domain Bacteria; phylum Actinomycetota; class Actinomycetes; order S36-B12; family UBA5976; genus JAFMIT01. Next base: position 8,764 of record JBEBBT010000113.1, read on the forward strand.
CAAAGAAGGGTTCCGGGGCGAGGGCCTCGGGACACCTATGGCTAAATTCGCACCGCCAAGCCAGTTTTAAGAAAATTTACCCCAAAATCTGTGGGTTCCTACCCAAACCGAGGGCCATTTCACTAGGGGCACCTTGTGAGCCAAAATAGAGGAAATCGAGCGCAAAAAAGGGTAGAATTTGACCCTGTTTTCAAGTCGCTTCCCCCGACTTTTTGGCCCCCCTTGTTGGGGGCCTGCGTTATGTGTGAGGAAGGTATCCAATGACCTACGACGCCAGTGCCATTCAAGTTCTTGAAGGCCTTGATGCGGTTCGTAAACGTCCCGGTATGTACATCGGTTCAACCGGTGAGCGCGGTCTACATCATTTAGTTTATGAAGTTGTAGACAACTCAGTTGATGAAGCTCTTGCAGGTTATTGCACGCACATCGAAGTAACAATTTTGAAAGATGGCGGCCTAAGCGTTGTCGACAACGGCCGCGGTATGCCAGTCGATGAACATCCGGTAGAAAAGAAACCAGCAGTTGAAGTCATCTTGACTGTCTTGCACGCAGGCGGAAAGTTCGGCGGCGGCGGATACGCAGTATCTGGTGGTTTGCACGGTGTGGGTGTCACAGTTGTTAACGCACTTTCAACAGATCTAACTGTTCAAGTTCGTCGTGATGGAAAACTTTATGAACAGTCATATAAACATGGTGTTCCAAATGCGCCACTCGCAATTGTTGGTGAATCATCCGAAACCGGAACCAAAGTAACTTTCTGGCCAGATGGCGATATTTTTGAAACCACAATTTTTGATTTCACAACTCTTGCTCGCCGTTTTCAAGAAATGGCCTTTTTAAATAAAGGTCTAACAATCTCGATTACAGATGAGCGCGAAGCTGCGGTTGATGTTGATGGAAAGCCACATACAGTTGTTTATAAATATGACGGCGGTATTGCTGACTTCGTAACTCACATCAACCAACCAAAAGGTGCATCCCATCCAACCGTGATCACTTTTGGTTCAGAGGACGATAAGCGCGGAATTAGTGCTGAAGTTGCGCTGCAATGGAACGACACTTACACCGAAAGTGTTTACACATTCGCAAACACAATCAACACCATCGAAGGTGGAACACACGAAGAAGGTTTCCGCACCGCACTTACATCACTTCTAAATAAATTTGCGCGCGACTGGAACATTCTCAAAGAAAAAGATCCAAACCTCACAGGTGATGACGTGCGCGAAGGTTTGACCGCAATCGTTTCCGTTAAATTGCGCGAACCACAATTCGAAGGTCAGACAAAAACCAAACTTGGAAATACTGAAGCTAAAACTTTCGTTCAAAAAATTGTTAACGAAAATCTAGGTGCCTGGTTTGAAGCGAATCCGTCTGAAGGTAAAGACATTGCACGTAAGTGTGTGAATGCAGCGTCTGCACGTATCGCAGCTCGAAAGGCTCGCGACCTTGCACGCAACCGCAAAGGATTGCTTGGCGGCGGTGGTCTTCCAGGAAAGTTAGCAGACTGCTCAAGCAACAATCCTGAAGAATGTGAAGTATTCATTGTGGAAGGTGACTCTGCAGGTGGTTCTGCAAAACAAGGTCGCGATCCACGCACTCAAGCAATCTTGCCGATTCGCGGAAAAATTTTGAACGTTGAAAAAGCTCGCATCGACAAAGTGCTGCAAAATAACGAGGTTCAAGCACTAATAAGTGCACTTGGAACTGGTGTGCACGAAGAATTTGACATTAACAAACTCCGCTACCACAAAATTGTTTTGATGGCGGACGCGGACGTTGACGGTCAACATATTCGTACGCTGCTACTTACATTGCTCTTCCGTTTCATGAAGCCACTTATTGAAGGTGGATACGTTTTCTTGGCCCAACCACCGCTTTACAAAATTAAGTGGGGTCGTGACGATTTCCAATATGTGTACTCAGATAGAGAACGCGACGCGGTAATCGCAAAAGGTATTGAAGACGGTAAAAAACTTCCAAAAGATGAATCTGTTCAGCGTTACAAAGGTCTTGGTGAAATGAATCACGAAGAACTTCGCGTGACAACGATGGATACCAACAATCGTGTTCTACTTCGCGTAACACTTGATGACGCAGCTCAGGCAGACAATCTCTTCAGCGTTTTAATGGGTGAAGATGTAGAAAGCCGCCGAAACTTTATTCAACACAATGCACGCGATGTGCGTTTCCTAGATATTTAATCGAAAGGCATTTTCGTGACTGACAATTTAGATACAGGCGACATTGCACACGGCCGGATCGAACCGGTTGATATCAATGTTGAGATGAGTCGTTCTTATCTTGACTATGCAATGAGCGTCATTGTTTCGCGTGCACTTCCAGATGTTCGAGATGGTTTGAAACCAGTTCACCGCCGCGTTCTTTACGCGATGTACGACGGAGGATTTAGACCAGACAAGGCGTATTCAAAGTGCGCACGCGTTGTTGGTGAAGTTATGGGTACGTATCACCCGCACGGTGATAGCGCGATTTATGACACCTTGGTGCGTTTGGCACAAAGCTGGTCGCTTCGTTATCCACTGGTGCAAGGACAAGGAAACTTTGGTTCACCAGGAAATGATCCTGCAGCCGCAATGCGTTACACCGAATGTCGCATGGCCACCCTTGCGATGGAAATGGTTCGCGACATTGACGAAGAAACCGTGGACTTCACTCCAAACTACGACGGCAGAACTCAAGAGCCATTAGTACTGCCAGCGCGTTTTCCAAATCTACTGGTTAATGGTTCTGCAGGTATCGCAGTTGGTATGGCAACAAATATTCCGCCACACAATTTGCGTGAAGTTGCAGATGGTGTCTTCTGGGCATTAGAAAATCCAACCGCAACTCGTGAAGAATTGTTTGCAGCTTTGATTGAACGAATCAAGGGACCAGACTTCCCAACTGGTGCATACATCGTTGGTCGTCGCGGAATTGAAGATGCTTACCGAACTGGTCGCGGATCTATCACTATGCGCGCCGCGGTTGAAGTGGAAGAAGATTCACGTGGTCGTACACAATTAGTTGTAACTGAACTTCCATACCAAGTTAACCCTGACAATTTGTCAGAACGTATCGCTGAATTGGTAAACACCGGAAAGATCACCGGTATTTCAGAACTTCGCGATGAATCTTCTGGCCGCACTGGTATGCGCCTTTGCATTGTTTTAAAGCGAGATGCGGTTGCGAAAGTTGTTTTGAACAACCTTTACAAGCACACTCAATTGCAAGACACCTTCGGTGCAAACATGTTGGCACTTGTTGATGGTGTGCCACGCACATTAACTATCGATGCGTTCGTTTCTAACTGGATCACACATCAAATTGAAGTTATCCAGCGCCGCACTCGATACCGCCTGCGCAAAGCTCAAGAGCGTGCACACATCTTGGAAGGCTTGTTAAAGGCAATCGATCGAATTGATGAAGTTATTGCGCTGATTCGCAAGAGCCCATCCGCATCTGAAGCTTCTGGCGGATTGATGAAACTGCTAGAGATTGACGAACTACAAGCTCGAGCAATCCTCGATATGCAATTGCGCAAACTTGCTGCACTTGAGCGACAAGAATTGCAAAATGAATTCGATGCATTGATGGCAGAAATTGCAGAATACGAATCGATTTTGGCTAGCGACGAACGTCAGCGTCACATCATTCGCGACGAGCTCAAAGTTATCGTAGATAAGCACGGCGACGAACGCCGTAGCAGATTCATCGCTGATGAAGGCGAAATGCGCCATGAAGATTTGATTGCACAACGCGATGTTGTTGTAACCATTACGAGTGGCGGATATGTAAAGCGAACCGATTCTGCGCTTTACCGTCAACAACGTCGTGGTGGACGTGGCGTTAAGGGAGCAGCCCTACGTCAAGACGATGTGGTTTCGCATTTCTTTGTCACCACAACTCACAACTGGATTTTGTTCTTCACGAACAAGGGTCGGGTTTACCGGGCGAAGGCATACGAACTTCCAGAAGCCGGACGCGATGCTCGCGGTCAGCACGTTGCAAACTTGTTGGCATTTAGTGGCGATGAGTTTGTAACTCAGGTTCTTGATCTAAAGGATTACGAATCGGCTCCTTATCTAGTTCTTGCAACAAAGCAAGGTATGGTCAAGAAGACTCCGTTGTCTGAATACAACTCAAATCGAACTGGTGGATTGATTGCAATCAATCTAAAGGAAGATGATGAATTGATTTCAGCTCAACTAGTTGGCGAAAACGATGACCTATTGCTAGTAAGCCGCAAGGGTTACAGTGTTCGTTTCCATTCAAATAACGAAACCCTTCGCCCAATGGGTCGCTCAACTTCCGGTGTTATCGGTATGCGATTCAAAGGCGAAGACAATGTTCTTGCAATGGAGGTGGTTCGCGAAGGTTCATTCCTGCTAACTGCAACCGATGGTGGATTTGCAAAGCGCACTCCAGTTGACGAATGGAACAGCAAGGGCCGCGGAACTCAAGGTGTTCGCGCAATGAAACTTGTTGAAGAACGCGGAGCGCTAGTCGGAGCTTTGATTGTCGATGAAACCGATCAAGTTTTTGCAGTTGCTTCAAACGGCGTTGTGATTCGCACATCAGTAAGCGATATTCGCCCAACCGGTCGCGACACAATGGGTGTGACATTCATGAACCTGGGTGATGAAGACACTTTGGTTGGAATCGCACGTGCGGTCGATCGCGACGATGAAGAAGATGCAAACGCAATTGATGCACCAGTTGAGGAAACAACTCCTACTGAAGATGCTGAAACACCTGCGGAATAGAAATGACGAAAAGTGAAAAGGAAGTCAGAGCGACGCTTCGAATCATGAAATTCGATTCGATGTCTTTGATTCGCACTGGCTTCCTAATTTCACTTTCGATCGCAATCACAATGTTCACCGCTACCTTGGTGATTTATTTAGTGCTTGCGGGTATGGGGGTTTTTGAATCGATTGATTCAGTTCTTGGCGACTTAACCGGAAGCTCAGCTGGATTGACCGAAACTCTCACACTGCCAGTTGTGTTTGTAGTTTCAATTGTGGTGGGAATTTTCGAGGTCATAACCACAACTGCACTATTTGCACTCTTTGGCTTTGTGTATAACGCGACCGTGCCGGCCACATCTGGTTTAGCCGTCACATTGGCAGAGAATCAAGTAGAAATTGAGAGTAATTAGGGGCAATTTTCCCCATCCGCTTTGGCAAGGTATCCTCTGCCACCGCTCGCGACAGCGCGCAAATTCGGGCCTATAGCTCAGGTGGTTAGAGCGCTTCCCTGATAAGGAAGAGGTCGGAGGTTCAAGTCCTCCTAGGCCCACGGAAACGAAGGAGGTCCAAGTGAAGAAACTGTTCTCGCTCGGAATCTTGGCTGGAATCGCATACGCGATCTACAGCGTTGTATCCACCTCAAAGCAGCTTGACAGTGTCAAAGATGCTTTTGATTGGGATGCATTAGAAGAAGAAATGGACCTTCGGTAGTCTTCCGCTCCTCGAGGGGGCTTATCTCAATTGGTAGAGCACTGCCTTTGCAAGGCAGGGGTTAGGGGTTCGAGTCCCCTAGCCTCCACTCGAAACAAGACCCGCTGTAACTCAGCGGGTTTTTTGTTTATACCAGCTCTTTTCGGCAGTACTTTCGCCTAATGAAAACTCGCATTCGCAACTTAGTTGCTTTCACAGTCCTTGCTCTATCAATATCTACTTTGGCATCCGCACCAGCCAATGCAAATGGAGTTGGAGTATGTGGTCCTGAGAATTTTGCTGGTGGAAATGGATCTCAAAATTCACCTTTTCTAGTTAACAACGCAAACTCACTTAGCGAATTGCGAGATTGTGCTCTTGATGGCAGATATTGGTACCGACAAACTCAAGACATTGCTTTGAATGGTTTGTGGACGCCCATTGCATATTTCACTGGTACCTATGACGGTGCCGGATATGAAATCAGTGGCTTAGACATCCAATCTAATTCAGGATCTGCGGGACTATTTGCTTACACAATTTATGCAGAAATTAGCAACCTTGAAATTTCTGGTTCAGTGACAAATATGGATCAAAATACTGGATTACTTGCGGGTGAGATTGAGTCATCAACAATTCAAGACGTAACTGCTTTTGTTGATGTCAGTGGTGCAAGAAACACTGGCGGTTTGATTGGATCTGCAATTCAATCCGAAATTTCAGCTGTAACGGTTCAAGCTCTTTCTCTAACTGACAAAGTTTCGTCAGACTCAAGCAATGTAGGTGGAGTAGTTGGGTACCTTTTGAATTCAGACATAGACAACACCATTGCAATTATCGATGTTTCTTCCAATGGCTGGAATGAAGGCCTTGGCGGAATTTACGGTTTGAGTTATTACGATGGTGGAGATGCGTTTGAACATTCTTATTTAACTTTTTCTGGCTCAATTCAGAATTTAGCTGATGGCGCATATCGTTGTGGCGGTATCGCTGGGCAAACCGATTACCTAATCACCCACGCAGATGTTTTTGACACTGGAATTCTTTGCGAAAGTCATGACGTTGGTGGTGTTGCTGGACGTTCGACAGCAACAGTTAACTACAGCAAAGTCGATGCTGAAATCAAGATTGATTCAGTTGACTTCTACGAGCAAGCTGCAGCGGTTGGCGGAATTATTGGTAATTGGGGCCCAACAGAAGGTTTCGAGCAATCAATCGGCAATAGTGCGCATGTGAATCTATCGGCAGAATGGATCGTAGGTGGAATCATTGGAATTGTTGATACAACCACAACAGCTTCAAGTGAAACAATTGAGATTAACGATGCTGCGGTATATGGCGAATACAGCGATTCTTATTACGCTGGTGGAATTCTTGGTCTAGTTGTTGATTTCACCGAAGGTGGAAGAGCTTCCTATCCAGCTTTGGCAGTTAATGAGTCGTATGCTGCAGTTGATTACGCAGAAAATATTGAAATTTCTGACGCAGTTGTTCTTTCGGATATTCCAGTAACAATTTCAAATGTCGTTTGGAATAGCACCGGTATTAACGCGGAAAGTTCTTGGGAAGAAAGTCTCTCAGCAAGTCTTGCAAGCATGAGCCGACCAGGTTTTTGGAAGAGATTTGGCTGGAATATGGATACCAAATGGGGAATGTCAACTCAATTCTTTAATGGCCTGCCAGTTCTTAGGGCGCAAAACGAAGTTGAATTTAATATCGCTTGCCAAGTTAAGTCATTTCCACACATTAACTTCGGTAACAATTCTTCTAAGCTTTCAAACTCCGCAAAGGCTAAATTGCGAAACTATGCAAATGAGATTATTGCCGGATATTGCTCATCAATTTCAGTTTACGGTTTTGCCTCTGGCAAAGAAAAACTAAAGAAGAAATCTAAAGTAGCTAGCCAGAACCTAATCTCTTATCAAAGAGCAACAAAAGTCTTGTCATACTTACATACATTCTTTGATGAAACTGATATGGTGTTTTACCATGATTTGCTTGGTGCGGGCGCTAGAAACAAACTCAACAAAGACAAGACTTCAAAACAGCAGGCTGCAAATCGCCGCGTTGTCATTGCAACGGTGAGCTAGAGGAAAGAAATATGAAGAACTTAACTAAGAAGATCCCATCAATAGTTTTTTCCCTTCTTTTAATGATTAGCGCGCAGCCACTAACCTCAATTGCTTCTGCAAATGGAGTTGGAGTATGCGGTCCTGAAAATTTTGCGGGCGGCAACGGGACTGAAGGCAATCCGTATCAGGTTTATGACCAAAATTCACTTACCGAACTAAACGATTGCGGCAGTACATACCGTTACTATGAACAAATCGCAGATATAGATCTAGTTGGATATTGGACCCCGATTGATTTGTTCCGTGGCAACTACGATGGCAATGATTACGAAATTAATAACATCAACATTGATACATCTATCACCTCTGCAGGGCTTTTTGGAACTGTGTTGGATAGCACCATCACAGACATGAAGCTATCTGGAAGTGTTATTAATGGTGGGCAAGAAACTGGATTATTAGCAGGTGGAATTTCTTCTACAACGGTCCTATTAGTTGATGCAAAAGTAAACGTTCAAGGCGTACAGGACACTGGCGGTCTTATTGGCGCCGCCTACTCTTCTGTAATTGCAATGATTGATGTCTCTGCACTTAACGGAAACAGTTTGGTCAGCGGCACATATAAAAACTTGGGTGGAGTAATCGGTTTTGCTCAAAACACCGATGTCGATGTAGTTAGATCGACAGTTCATGTTCTTGGAACATCTGCAGCTTACAAAGTCGGTGGAATAATTGGATCTGCGCAATACGTGTCTGGCGATGTTTATGATTTGAGTTATTTGTCATTCACTGGCGTTTTAATGGCTCTAAATACAGGTTCCTACCAGTGTGGTGGAATCGCTGGATACAGTGACTTTGCAATTATGGACGCCCTGGTTCTAAATTCAGAAATCATTTGTGAACATTTAGACATCGGCGGAATTGTTGGATCTTCCACAAATAACATTTCGCGTTCTCGTGTTGAAGCCAGTGTTGAAGCCAGGAAAATTGACGGACTTGACAGCGAAATGCAGGTTGGCGGCATTGTTGGCTATTGGATGCCCAGCGAGGGTGACTGGCAATTCACACAAAATTCCTTCAGAGGAAGTGTCACCGGTGAATATGCAATTGGTGGACTTATCGGGGTCGCGAATGTCGAAAATGTGACGCCTAATAGCTCTTATTTAATTGAAAAGTCACACTCATACGGGCAAATTGAAGCAACAGACCTAGCAGGTGGCATCATTGGCGATTTAGTCGGCAAGATCGATGTTTCGCAAGAAGCCAATCCGATCTTTCAAATCATTCAAAGTTATGCCTCAGTCGCTTTCGTTAATGACAATCCATTTAATGATTCGATAGTTTTCACGGACTTTCCAGTCAATTTTGATGCAGTTCTCTGGGACAAGTCAGCGCCTAATTCCAAGTCCATGTGGACAGTTGGTGTTGATGGGTTTTCACACGAAATGCTCATGCGACCGGGCCTTTGGAAAAACTTCAATTATGACTTCCTAAACGTTTGGGGAATGAATAAGAGTATTTTTGATGGCCTGCCAGTGCTGCAAGACCTCTACCTCGAAACCACTTTTGATGTTCAATGCGAAGTGAAGGCATTTCCAGCAGTCAAGTTCAAAAAGAATTCGAGCAAACTAAATGCATCTTCAAAAAAGGCTATTCGCAAAATTGCTCAGCAATTGATTTCAGGGAATTGTTCTGAAATATCTATCACTGGCTACACATCTTCGGTTGAAAAAGTAAAGGGAAAAAAGCCGGCCAAATATCAAAAACAACTTTCACTGGCTAGAGCCGTCGCATTGTCAACTTATGTATCCAAAGTTCTAGATAATGCAAACCTCGACTTTTCGCAGATGCTTGCTGGTAAGGGTGCAAAAAATCGGATCAATAAAGACAAATCTAAAAAGCAACAGGCTGCAAATATGCGCGTTGTGCTTGCAACTATTTCATAGGTAATGCATGTCTGACGATTTGTCGTGGCGCGAAATTATCTTGCGCGGGCACCGGACTATCCCGCGTACCTCGTGGAGAAGTGAGAGAAGGTGGCACCCTAACTTCAAAACTTTTGTGGTTTTGATTTTGGGTCTGTCTATCTTTGGTTTCGGTGAAGCATTACTTGTAATTACTGGACTTGGTAATTCGCCATGGGTGGTTTTATCGCAAGGTATAACACTTCGAACTGGACTTGATATCGGTGTTACCACTTTCGCTGTGAGTGTGGTGGTTTTACTTTTATGGATCCCACTGAAAGAAAAACCAGGGCTAGGAACACTTTGCAACATTGTTGTAATAGCCGCTGCACTAGATGTCTCTATTAAGTTCTTGCCGAAAGTTGAAACTCTGCAGGTTGGAATCCCAGTAACAATCGCGGGCGTGCTGTTTGTAGGACTTGGCTCATCTCTTTACTTGACCTGCAATTTGGGACCGGGGCCGCGAGATGGCTTGATGACTTCACTGCACAACAAAACTGGTGTACGTGTGAGCCGAGTTCGATTCAGTCTAGAAATTGTCGTTCTATCAATTGGCTATTTACTTGGCGGAACTTTGGGTCTTGGCACTTTGCTATTTGCCGCAGGAATTGGCCGAGCTATTGCCCTATGGTTAGGCGTTGTAAGCGTTCTCGCTAAACCAAAATAAAGGAAAAAATGACTACCGCAACAATTCACACAACCGTTGGGGATATCGCTATTGAGCTATTCCCAAATCATGCACCAAAAACAGTTGCAAACTTCATCGGTCTTGCAAATGGGTCGATTGACTGGATGGATCCAAAGACCGGCAAAAAAGGTGAAGGTGCTCTTTACACAAATGTTCCGTTTCACCGTGTTATTCCTAACTTCATGATTCAAGGTGGAGATCCAGAAGGAACTGGTCGTGGCGGCCCGGGATACCGCTTTGAAGATGAACCACATCCAGAATTAGTTTTTAATGAGCCTTATATCTTGGCGATGGCGAATGCTGGACCAAATACAAATGGTTCACAATTCTTCATCACTGTTGCTGACACAATGTGGCTGAACTTCAAACACACAATTTTCGGTAAAGTTGTTGATGATGCCAGCCGCAAAGTTGTTGACGCAATTGCAACCACACCAACTGGCGCAAATGATCGTCCAAAAACTGAAATTCTTATCAAGAGCATCACAATTACAGAATAAAAATGAGTACTTTCCAACGTTGCGCATGGCATCCTGAAACTGAAACGGGATTGTCATGCCAACGTTGTGGAAGACCTATTTGTGCAAGATGTTTGGTTGATGCCGCAGTTGGATTTCAGTGTCCAGAATGTGCGCGCGACAAACAAGTTATTAAAAAACTGAATTCCGTTGCTCGACCTGTTGTTACCCAAATCATTATTGCAATCTGTGTTGCGTTATTCGTATTTTCGTTTGGTGCTAACAAAAACGATGTAATTTTGAATTTTGGACTCAATCCAATCTTGGTTCAGTATTATGGCGAATATTTCCGGTTAATTACTTCAATGTTTTTACATCTCAACTTCATGCACATCGCATTCAATATGTTGGCTTTGTGGCAAGTGGGATTAGTCCTAGAAAATCGCTTGGGTAAATACAAATTTGCGGTGATTTACTTTTTATCTGGAATTTCAGGTGGGTTGTTATCGATCTACATGAATGAACCAACTGCGTTTTCAGTTGGAGCCTCCGGCGCTGTATTTGGTTTGTTTGGCGCGTTCGTAGCTATCAATCGCAGACTAAAACTAGATGCCAACCCAATGCTGGTGATGATTGCAATCAACCTTGGAATCGGGTTTGTTATCCCAAACATCGACTGGCATGGCCATGTCGGTGGGCTAGTTGCTGGTTTCCTACTTGGAAATATCGTCGAGCTTCGCCGACGTTAAATCGAAGTTATCCACAGGTTTTCCCCAGACTGGGGATGAATTACAAGCGTGTAATTTGAAAATTAGTGCCACTTAGTGGACAAGAAGAAGCCGACTGCCATGAGGCCAAAGCCGATTCCAATGTTGCCTAGGTTGCCCAAATCCCGCATTACAGGCACAGAAGTGCCGGCGATGTAGAAAACCACTACCCAGAGCAATCCAAGTATCAGGCAAGCCACCATGAGCGGGGCTAGCCAGCGTGGAGATTCAAACTTCTGTGGTTCGTGTGAGATCGTGACAGGTTGGTAGTTGTCAGTCTTACGGCGACGGCTTTCAGGCATTGGAACTCCTTAACTTCAGGGCAAAGAATAGGCGAAAGGTGCAGCGTTTGGCACTCGGGCGCTCGAAAAGGCATCTATCGGGAGAATACGCCCATGACCACAAAAGTCCTAGTAATCGACAATTACGACTCATTTGTTTTCAACATTGTGCAATATCTAGCTCAACTAGGTGCTGATGTGACAGTAAAGCGAAATGATGAAGTCGAATTGTCGGAGGCAAAAAATTACGACGGTGTGCTTTTGTCTCCTGGTCCTGGCACGCCGAGCGATGCTGGCGTTTGTATCGACATGGTGCATTACTGCGCCGAAAACAAAATTCCACTTTTTGGTGTTTGCCTAGGTCATCAAGCAATTGCTGAAGCATTTGGTGGAGTTGTCAGCAGAGCTCCGGAATTACTACACGGAAAAACTTCTCAAGTTTTTCACCAAGGTGCAAGTGTGATGTCTTCCCTGCCGCAACCATTCACCGCAACTAGGTATCACTCACTTGCAGTTGAAAATGATTCGGTTCCTGCTGATTTTGAAATTACAGCCCAAACAGAATCAAAAGTGATTATGGGACTGCGCCACAAGAACCTAAATATAGAAGGTGTGCAGTTTCATCCAGAATCAGTTTTAACTGAAGGTGGTCACCGCATGTTGGCCGAATGGCTAACTGTTTGCGGCGACAAAGATGCTATTGCTAAATCAGCAGGGCTTGCCCCAGTAGTTGGAAAGAAATAACGCTTAAGCGTTTGGATCTCCCGCACCTGGATCTGGATCTCCTGGAAGTTTTGCAACTGTAATCGTTACCGTAGATTCAAAATCGGCTGTTTGACCAGCACCTGGACTTTGCGAAATCACAGTTCCTGCCGCAATTTCATCACTCTCTTGGTAAACAGTTTCAACAATAAATCCTTCGTTGGCCAAAGTAATTCGAGCCGCAGCCGCATCATCTCCGACAACGTTTGGAACTTGAACACTGCCACTTGAAACAACAATTGCAATTGCTGAACCCTTATCAACCAGAGTTCCAGCGATTGGATCACTTCGCAAAACTGTATTAGGCGGCAAATCACTTGCTTCGCGCGTTACTGCACCGAGCGTCAATTGCGCATTAATCAAGGCTTGCCTTGCATCATCAATAGATGCGAAATTCACAAGGTTTGGAACTTCAACCTGACCTTTTCCTTGACTGATAATTACGTTGATTGCAGTTCCGCGATCTACATTTGTATCGCGCCCTGGATTTTGGCTGATAATTGTGTCTTCTGGGCGATCAACAGCTTCTTGGTACGTGACTTCACCAATTACCAAACCATCGTTGTTGAGTTCTGCAGTTGCTTGTTCAATAGTTAAACCAATTAGATCTGGAACAACAACTTGATCAACCGGTGCTGGTGAAATCCATCTCGAAATCAACACAAGTGCACCAATCACAACAGCGACAACTGCAATACCTGCACCAACAATCATCGGAATGTTCTGGTCTTCTGATTTTTGTCGGGTTGAAGATTTCTTCGTAGCCACTTTGGGTATCCGTTTCGTCGAATCGCCTTCTTGGTCGATTGGTTGGGTATCGCTAATGGTAGAACCTTGGGCATAGCGAGGTGTTGCACGCTGCAATAAAAGTTCAAGATCTGCCCGCATCTCTGCTGCGGTCAAGTATCGGTCATCTGGATTCTTACTCAAAGCCTTCATCACTACTGCATCAAATAGGGCAGGCACAGAGTCGTTTACAACTGAAGGTGCAACCGGATTTTCGGAGACATGCTGATAAGCAATCGCAACTGCCGAATCCCCAGTGAATGGTGGTTTGCTCGTTAACAATTCGTATAGCAAACACCCAGCTGAATAAATATCAGAACGTGCATCAACGGGATCACCCTTTGCTTGCTCTGGGCTTAAGTAGTGTGCTGTTCCCATAACTGCATTTGAATGAGTCATAGTTGCGGATGCATCTGCAATTGCGCGAGCAATTCCAAAATCCATTACTTTCACATCGCCATGTGTAGTAATCATTACGTTTGCAGGTTTGATATCGCGATGCACAATGCCATGTCGATGGCTGTAATCAAGCGCAGACAAAACCCCAATCAAAATATCGAGTGCTCGGTCGGGTGAAATTTTTCTACCTGCAGAAATTATGTGTCGAAGTGTGTGACCTTCAACTTTCTCCATGACAATCCAGGGGACCATCAATGAAGGGTTTGCAGAATCTAATAAGTCCTCACCTGTGTCATACACCCCAACAATGTTTGGGTGATTCAAGCTAGCAGCAGCTTGAGCTTCTCGGCGGAAACGATTTAAGAATGCCGGATCTCTCGCTAGGTCTGATCGAAGAACTTTAACTGCAACTTCACGACCAAGTCGCAAATCTGTCGCAGTGTGAACTTGAGCCATTCCCCCATGTCCAATGATTTCGCCAAGTCGGTATCGACCTGCGCAAACTTGGCCAGCATCGCTCATTTGGTACTCCTAATTTGTTGGTTAAGCCTAAACCTTGCAGTTAATTCCCGCGTTTTACTCATAGAAAAGCCTGCTTAATTATTTTGGCAACAATCGGGCCGGCAATGCGGTTGCCGCTAACTTCAGCAGCGCCACCACCGTTTTCAACGACAACTGCAATTGAAATAGTTTTGCCACCCTTAGTTGCGTTTGCAACCATCCAAGCGTGTGCGGACTTTTCGGTACCAGAATCTGCAGTTCCAGTTTTTGCGCCAACATCAACTCCAGGGATTCGCACTGTGTAAGCAGTACCGGAATTAACTACAGTTTTCATCATTGAACTAAGGAGATTTGCAACCTCTGGACTTATCGCCTGACTCTTTATGGATTTTTGTGTTTGGTCTAAGACGGCTAAGTCACTTGTTAGAACTTTGTCTACTAAATACGGTGTCATCAACTTGCCACCATTATTTATCGCCGCTACTACCGCTGCCATCTGAAGCGCGGTTGCTCGCACATCAAATTGGCCAATAGAGGAAAGTGCAGTTTGCGCTCCATCTAGTTCAGTCGGAAAAACACTTGTTGAAGAATTCATTGGAACTGAGAATGCGGAATTGAATCCAAATTTCTCTGCCTGTGCTCTTAAGGCATCAGCCCCAAGTTGCATTCCAAGCCATGCAAAAGTTGTGTTGCACGAAACCGCAAGGGCTTGGCGCAATGTAATTTTTCCACTGCTTGTACAAGGACCGTTTTGCCAGTTGTGCATACGATTATTTGAAAGCGGTAGTTTCAAACTTGCAGGAGCTGGAAGTAATGAGTCTTCAGTGAACTTTCCACTTTCAAGAGCTGCTGCTGCAACTACAAGTTTAAAAGTTGATCCTGGTGGAAGTGAGGTAGTTAACGGACGATTGTCCATAGGTTTGTTTTCGTCTGCTAAAAGTTGTTCATATGCTTTTCTGATCGCATCTGGCGAATTATTTGACAATTCATTTACATCAAATGAAGGTGAGGACACCAATGCCAGAATCTTGCCGGTTGCAGGGTCTAAAACAACAGCTGCTCCTGTTCGATCATTAAGTGCCGAGTATGCA
>JBEBBT010000114.1:0-2899 GCA_041158245.1 Actinomycetota bacterium
GGAAATAGCGAGAGCTATTTCCGAAGGTCTGAAAATTACTTTTAACTATTGGAATGACTCACGTGATGATGTCACTCAGAGAGAAGTCTCTCCACTGCGAATCTCTACGGTGAACCAGCATTCAAGATTCGACGGATACGAAACTGGTAAAGGTTGGAGAACGTTTAGAGTTGAACACATTGACACTCTTTTAGTAACGACTGAGCCGGTTGATTTTGCAAACGAAAGTTTTGAACCTATGAAGACTTTCGAAGTGGATATTGAAGTACCTACAAAGATGCATCATCTTCTTGAAACGTTTTCTGTGGTCAAAAGGCGGAAACTTGATGAATTCCTCATCGCAGTCAAAGTGCGAATAGCAGAGCCCAGATGGCTGGCTAGGCAGGTGCTTGCGAGCGGTTGTGCAATCAAGGTCGTTGCTCCCGCTGAAGTAGCAAGCCAAGTGGAATCGATAGTCCAAGAAGCTCGGTCTGCATACCCCCGAAAATCAAATAGCAAGTAGGCTTCTGCTCTCAAAATGGAGGTTTAATGTCACATTCATTCAACAGCGTCTTGGCCTTGGCAATCCCTGGCGGCGCCGAAATATGGATCATTGTCTTAATCGGATTATTGCTCTTTGGTGGCAAGAAACTTCCTGACCTCGCTCAGGGTCTTGGTAAGTCACTTCGAATATTCAAGAGCGAAGTCAAACGCAAAGACGACTCTGACGACACTAATCCACCCGCATAGGTAATTTTGTCATGGGTAAAAACCCACAGGCTGCAATGCCGCTCATGGAACATTTAGCCGAGTTGCGCAAGCGGCTAGTAATTTCAATAATTGCAGTCATACTTTCGGTAATTCCAGCTTGGATTTACTACCAGGATATTTTTGGTTTTTTGCGACAACCTTTCGATCAAGTTGTGAATCAAAGTGGATCTAAAGCTTCTTTAACGCTTGGCGGAGTAATTGACCCTTTCACCTTGCAAATACAGGTCTCACTAGTTTCTGCATTAATTATTTCTTGCCCAATTTGGCTTTTCCAATTGTGGCGATTTATTACCCCCGGATTGCACAGGAATGAACGTCGTTGGGCTCTTCTTTTTGTCTCAATTGCATCGCCGCTTGTAGGCCTAGGTGCATGGTTTGCATACTTCGTAATGCCTGTGAGTCTCCAGGTGTTAATCGGTTTTACTCCAGATAACGTTTCGAATTTAATTGCAGTAGACAGATATTTTGATTTCTTTTTCAAAATGGTTCTCGTGTTTGTAATTGGCGCACTCATCCCATTCGTTCTGGTGTTACTCAACTTCGCGGGCGCCCTCACAGCGGCAAAAATTAGAAGTTGGTGGCGCCTAATCATTATGAGCACATTTGTTTTTGCTGCTATTGCAACGCCAACTGGTGACCCCCTAAACATGTCGATAGTTGCGTTACCAATTCTGCTATTGATTTTTATTGCGTGGCTTATAGCTAGTTTGAACGACTGGCGCCGAAAAAAGTCATCTAAAGTTGATAGTTCGCTAAATGCCTAGTCACAGCGAAAAATATGCAGCCGCGATATTGCGGCATCAAGAAAGCAAATTGTTACTTGCGAATTTTCGAAACACCAAAGAGTTCCCGCTCGATCATTTTCAAGTTGATGCCTGCAAAGCTCTTGAATCTGGAAATAGCGTTTTGGTGGCGGCCCCTACTGGTTCTGGTAAAACGGTGGTGGGAGAGTTCGCGATATTTTTGGCACAAAACCAAAACGGAAAAGCGTTTTACACAACTCCAATAAAAGCCCTCTCGAATCAAAAGTTTCACGAGTTAATTGAAATCTATGGTGAAAACAATGTTGGTTTATTGACTGGGGATGTGAGCATAAACGGGGAAGCTCCGATTGTTGTCATGACAACTGAGGTCCTAAGAAATATGCTCTATGTTCAATCGCCAACATTGCTTGGTCTTCAACACGTCATTATGGATGAAGTTCATTACTTGGCTGACAGAAGTCGCGGGGCAGTTTGGGAAGAAGTTATTCTCCATCTGGCACCTAGCGTCCAAATAACAGCATTGAGTGCAACCGTTAGCAATATTGAAGAGTTTGGAGCTTGGTTAACCAGCGTGCGTGGAGAGACCACAGTCGTTTTGGAAGAGCATCGACCAGTTCCTTTGTGGCAATGGGTGGCCGCTGATAAAGAAATCCATGATCTCTTCCTTGATGAAAATAGCAGTCGAATAAATCCCGCACTCATCAATTTGTACCGCGACGACCAACGACAATTGAAAGGTGTCAGAGGTAGACAGCGTTATTCTCGACACACTCCATTCAAAGAGCGATTGATCCGAGATATGGATGCTGAAGGGTTATTGCCTGCGATTTGGTTCATCTTTAGCCGTAAAGGTTGCGATCAAGCAGTTGAACACTGTTTGAACTCAAATGTAAAACTGACCACATTGGAAGAACGTAATCAAATCCTTCAGATTGTTCATGCCAGAACAATGGACTTACCTCATGACGATTTAGCAGCCTTGAATTTTTCGAATTGGTCTGAAAGTTTAGGAAGAGGAATCGCAGCCCACCACGCTGGTCTCATTCCAAGATTTAAAGAGATTATTGAGGAGCTTTTTCAACAAGGTTTGATCAAAGTGGTTTTTGCCACAGAAACTCTCGCATTGGGAATCAATATGCCAGCGCGATCAGTCGTGATTGAAAAGTTAACCAAGTGGAATGGCGAGACACATGTTTCCCTATCTGCAGGTGAGTACACCCAGCTCACCGGCAGAGCCGGCCGTAGAGGAATTGATGATGAAGGAAATTCAATCGTTCTCTGGCATGAAAATTTTGATCCACTCGTTTTAGGAGGACTAGCCAGTACCAGAACATATCCTCTTAAATCGTCATTTCGGCCTGGCTACAACATGGCGGTTAATGTGA
>JBEBBT010000115.1:0-2876 GCA_041158245.1 Actinomycetota bacterium
TTCACCATCCGTACGATTCATTTGCAACTAGTGTGCAGCTTTTCTTAGAACAAGCAGCTCGAGATCCACAGGTGCTTGCGATTAAGCAAACTCTTTACCGAACTTCAGGCGACTCTCCAATTGTTAAGGCTTTAATTGAAGCCGCCGAATCAGGAAAGCAAGTGCTGGCACTTGTCGAAATTAAGGCTCGTTTCGATGAAGAAGCGAATATTGAATGGGCTCGCAAACTTGAAGAAGCTGGCGTACATGTTGTGTATGGTCTGGTTGGACTAAAAACTCACTGCAAACTTTCCATGGTGGTTCGCGACGAAGGTGACAATCTGCGTCGATATGTTCATATTGGTACTGGTAACTACCATCCAAAAACTGCGCGTTTGTATGAAGACTTGGGAATCCTTTCTACCAATCCTGAAATCACCGCGGATGTCGCAACTCTTTTCAATGTTTTGTCTGGCTACGCAGTTGGAGCGGAATACAAGCGACTGCTTGTAGCTCCTGCCGGCGTGCGCGTTGGTTTAGTCGAACTCATTGAAGAACAAATTAGAAATAAGCAAAATGGTCAAGAAGCTCGGATTCAATTTAAGTGCAATGCACTTGTCGATGAAGCAATTGCCGATGCTTTGTATCGAGCATCGCAAGCAGGTGTGCAGGTGGACCTTTTGGTACGCGGTATCTGTGCACTAAAGCCAGGCGTGCCTGGTCTGTCTGAAAATATCCGAGTTCATTCAATACTCGGTAGATTCCTAGAGCACAGTCGGCTTTATGTTTTCGGAGTTGGTTCCGAGACGAAATTCTTTATTGGGTCTGCAGACATGATGCATAGAAATCTAGATCGCCGCGTTGAAACTTTGGTTGAAATTCGCCAAGCCGACCACAAGCGCTATTTGACTGAAATCATGGAGCTTGGCACGTCCGACAATGTTCGCCATTGGAATTTGGATGGAAACGGAAACTGGACCCAAATTTCTCATGATGAAAATGGGAACTTATTACTTGATTTCCAAACGCATTTAATTTCTCGTCATCCAGGTCCGCGATCTGCGTGAAAAAATCTGTTGTACGTGCCGCCGGCACAGTGGTGTTTCGCGGTCGCGGCAAAACTACTGAAGTTTTAGTGGTACATCGCCCACATAGAAAAGATTGGTCGCTACCTAAAGGCAAGCGCGAAAAGGGTGAGTACATGGCGGCGACCGCAGCCCGCGAAACTTTTGAAGAAACTGGAATTGAAGTAATTCTTGGGGTGCCACTAAAACCAATCGCATACGAATCGCTTGGCTATCCAAAAATTGTTCGCTATTGGATTGCCAAACCAGTCGATTCAGATATTGCGAATGGAAAAAGAGATTTTCCAAATAATTGGAAACCAAACTCAGAAGTTGATGAACTTCGGTGGGTTCGAGCTTCAAAAGTCTCTGGAATCCTTACTTACGACCAAGATGTTGAAGTTGTGCAAAAGGCTCTAAAACTAAGTCGCAATACAGTGCCATTTATTTTGTTGCGCCACTCTGATGCTGAGAAGCGAATTGATTTTGCAGAGCGTCACAACGGCAATCCACCATCCGATCAACTTCGGCCATTGTCAGATGAAGGAGTGGGTTACACCCAAGCTATAGCGGATGCACTTAATGCTTATGGAATTGAATACGCATATTCATCAGTATCCAAAAGATGTGTCGACACTTTGGCTCCAGCTTTTGCGACTAAAAGCAGTTTAAATTTGGAAGAAGTTTTTTCTGAAGAAGGTGCGACCGAAAATCCAACCGCAGCTAAAAAGAGAATAAAAGAATTAATTGAATTCGCGCAACCCTCTGTACTTTGTTCGCACCGTCCAGTTATGCCGTTATTAATCAGAACAATTAGCAAGGTTTCTGGAAGCCGAGAGCCAATGTCTAAATTGAAGCCGGGTCAGTTTGTGGTTTACCACCGGCCTGTAAAGGATTCAGGAAACCTACGAACTAACCAGAAATTTATTGTTGAACATAGCGCTGAATCTCAATCAAAAACTATTGATTAATAACTAGCGAATAAGTTCAATGCCTTTTCCGACGGCAACAATTCCTGATGGAGTAACTGTGTAACGCTGTCGATCACTTTCTAGATCAATACCGACCTTCACCCCAGCAGGTACCACCACGTTTTTATCAAGAATTGCATTGCGAACCACAGCACCACGCTCAACTCTGACGCCTGGCATGAGAACTGAACCCTCAACAAATGCACCTTCAGAAACCATTACATCTGTTGATACAACAGAAAAACGAACGTGACCGCCGGCAATAATCGAACCCGCACCGATGATGCTGTCATGCGCTGTTCCGCCTTCAACGAATTTCGCCGGAGGTGAGGGCGGCATGTGGCTGAGAATTGGCCAACGCTTGTTGTACAAATTGAAAATCGGATGAACCGAAACTAAATCCATATGAGCTTCGTGATAACTCTCGAGCGTACCCACGTCTCGCCAATATCCGCTATCACGTTCGGAAGCTCCCGGAACGTTGTTGTCTGCAAAGTCATAAACCATTGCACTGCCTTGTGCGGTCAACATTGGGATGATGTTTCCACCCATATCGTGTAACGAATTTTCATCTTCAGCATCACTCATCAATGCCTCGATTAGAGCCGAAGTTGTGAAGATGTAATTTCCCATTGACACAAATGATTCATTTGGTGAACCTGGGATAGTCGGCGGGTCGGAAGGCTTTTCTAAAAAGTTTGCAATCTTCTTTCCATCTGGTGCGGTTTCGATAACCCCAAAAGCATGCGCTTCAGATTTTGGTTGGCGAATTCCAGCGACTGTTACTGACGCACCAGAAGCGATGTGTTGCTCCAGCATTTGCGCCGGATCCATTCGGTAAACGTGATCCGCACCAAAAACT
>JBEBBT010000116.1:0-2542 GCA_041158245.1 Actinomycetota bacterium
GCATTAGATCTAGTCGCAAAAGACTTGGCTAGTTATGTAAATGCTGCAAAAACTGCTGGCGCTCAGTGGGCGCAGGAATAATCATGCGGGCGATGGTTACCGGCGGCACCGGGTTCATTGGATCAGCGCTAGTTAAAGAACTGTTGAATCAAGGAAATGAAGTGGCTTGCTTAGTGCGCCAAGGTTCAACCACAAAGCGAATTTCAAACGTAACCTATATAGAAGACTCAGAATCACAAGCTCAACTTACGCAGGCCTTTCTGAGTTTTGGTCCGGATGTGGTTTTTCATCTAGCAGCTTGTCAAGATTTGACTAACACACTCGATGGTGCGAAAGAGTTATTAGAGACGAATTTGTATTTTGGTTCGCGCGTATTGATTGCGGCAAGCGATTCTGGTGCTAAGTCATTTATAAGTGCAGGAACTTTCTCAACACACGCAACTGGTACTTCTGAATTTGTCCCACAGACTTTTTATGCATCTACAAAAATTGCATTCATGAACCTCTGTGAATTTTTCGCGACAACCACATCAATGAAAACTCTAGTTCTGGAATTGAGCGATACATATGGTCCCAAAGATCCTCGAGTCAAATTCTTGAACCTGATTTCACAATTTTCAAAATCTGGTGAAACAATCGGAGCCACCGCAGGTGAACAATTCATACGGCCACTTCACGTGGAAGATGTGGTGTCTGGTTTTATACATGCGGCAAAGCTTCATCTATCTGGACGGAAGCTAGATCTGGTGCTTTCTCTGGCTGGTGCAGAGGAAGTGAATCTCAAAGAGTTGGTAAAAATCTTTGAGTCTGCAACTGGCAGAAAAGTTAATGTGACTTGGGGAGAGCGGCCGTATCGAAAAAATGAAATTATGAAGCCTTACGTTGGAAACCAGCTACCAGATTGGAAACCAGCAATTTCGCTTGCTCAAGGACTAGCCCAGGTATTTTCTGATTAATCGTTAATTGATTGCTCTATGAGGGTTACGTGTTCGGTTTTGACTTGCTTATAGATGCGACCTAGATATTCGCCAATAATCCCTAAAAACATTGCATTTAGGCTGAGCGAGAACAAAATCAAAATTGTGGTGGATGCAAATCCCGCTGGCCATTCACTGCCAAAAACCAAACGTGCGAAAACAACGCCTATTACTGCCAGCGAAGTCAGGGTAGCAACAGTTATTCCTACATAACTTGCGATTCGTAGCGGAATCGTGGAGTGATTCAAAATTCCGTCTATTGAAAGTTTTATCAAGTCCGAAAGTTTGAATTTACTGTGCCCATTTTTACGTGCATCGCGATCGTATGGAATTCCAATTTGTTTGAAGCCCATTGCGGCAATAGCACCACGCAAATATGGTTGCTTGTCACGATTTCGCACCAAGGCATCGATAACTTGTCGATCAATTAGGCGGAAATCTCCCGCATCAACTGGAAGCTCATCTTCACTAAGTGAACTTAAAATCCGATAAAAAACCTTACGTGCTGAATTGATCACAAAGTTTTCTTTGCGGCTTCGGCGTATCCCGTAGACAACTTTGTAACCCTGTTCCCATTTGGCAATGAACTCGCGTATCAATTCAGGGGGATCTTGTAAATCTACATCAAGTTGAATCGCAGCGTCACCTTCTGATTTCGAATAACCTGTCCAGATGGACCTTTGAAATCCAAAATTTCTTGAAAATCGAAAAACTCGAACGCGCTTGTCTTTTTTGGCTATTTTCTCCAAAACTGCAAATGTTCCGTCCTCACTGTGATTATCAGTAAAAATGAATTCAAATTTATAGTTATCGAGCGATTGAGCAACTTCGCTAATTCGGTTGTAGCAGGCTTTAATATTTTTTTCTTCATTGAATACTGGAATTACAAGTGAGATTAATTTCTTTCGGCTCATCATGTTTCCTTTAATATTCGTTTATAGGCATTAAATTACATTAAATAGCTCTAAAATTGCATTCCTATGCGAAAAGCCAAATTCATTGTTGTGGGTCTAGTAAATACCACGCTTGATTTTGGCATTTTTAACCTATTGACCTCACTGGCTGGTTTCAATGCAGTTCTTGCAAACTTAATTTCCTTTAGCTGTGGAATTGTTTGCTCGTATTTTCTGAATAGAAATTGGACTTTTAAAGAGACAAAAGGTGCGAATCAAACCGCTGAATTTCTTAAGTTCCTAACCTCTAATTTGGTCGCCCTGCTCATAAACACCGTAGCTGTTTGGATCGCTATTCGCTTTTTAGAGACGGCTTTCGATTTAGATCTGTGGCTTAACTCAGCACTCGCGAAAATTATTGCAACTCTTTTTAGTCTCGTCCTTAATTACACTCTCTTAAGTCGTTGGGTTTTTACGAAATAATTTAGGCTGAGAGCCCAGGGCAAGCAGGTTTTGGTCCGCCGTTGATGTTTCCATAGCGGTGATGAGTGATTGCAACCGACTGTTCTTGCAACCATCTTGGAGCTTCAATATCTCCGCGTTGTGCGATTGGACGATGATCAACTGTGATGCCTTTTGCAAGCAGTTCTTCTACTGGCGGTTTTGCTGACG
>JBEBBT010000117.1:0-5523 GCA_041158245.1 Actinomycetota bacterium
GCATTTCTAACTTTCATCTTCAACTACTTCTTTGTTAATTTCTTTTTTGCTGGCCTTCACGTCTATTCGGGGAAATAATGAGACTTTTACTTTACGTAATACCTATCGCTCTACATTTATAAGTGTTATTTGACATTTTTCAAACCAAAGTGTTTTCACTAATGCCAAGGTGGGCTTGGTTCTGTGTCCAAATAGTTCCAGTAATTGGCCCATTGCTCTGGATTATTTCTGGGCGACGAGGAAATGGCTACAAACGCGGTTACGGACCCGATGACGATCCAGATTTCTTGCGAAAGCTTTAACTAAATAAACGCTGAGCCACGATAGCTACTGAAGTAACTATTGCCCAAACTAATTGGGCCCGTCCAGTGCCAACTAAAACTGGAATCAAATCTTTTCCAACTGCGTTATTAATTACGGCGCGGCCAGGCACATGTGCAACAAGTGCCGACACCGCACCGGCTGCACTCCAGAGCGGAAGACTTAAATCATTCAATGCAAAGAATCCAACAATTACGTTTGAAGTGAATCCAATCCAAACTAGAAAAACATAAAGAATTCGAGTCTTTGAATCGCCAAGTCGAACCGCAAGTGTTTTCTTTCCAACTTCGGTATCCCCAGGAATATCTCGCAAGTTGTTCACTACCAATAGCGCACACGCAAACGCTCCAGCGCCGACCGCGTAAATGATTGTGGTGATTGAAACGGTTTCAGTTTGCGCAAATGTGGTTCCGATTACTGCCACGATTCCAAACCAGACGAAAACAAATATTTCTCCAAAGCCAGAATAGCCATACGGATTTTTCCCACCGGTATAAAACCAAGCTGAAATTACAGCGAGAAATCCGATTGGAATGAACCACCAAATTTGGGTTATCAATGTCATGCCTAGTCCAGCTACTGCTGCAATCAGAAATGAAATGAATGCCGCATATTTCACTGACTTTGCAGATGCGAGTCCCTGTCCGACTAAACGCACGGGACCGATTCGAGAATCATCGGTTCCCCGAATGCCATCTGAATAATCATTTGCATAATTGACACCGACTTGAAGCGCGAGTGCAACTGCAAGTGCTAGCAAAGCAATTAGTAAATTAAAAGAGTTTTCCCAATATGCAATTGAACTTCCAACAAGAACCGGTGCCATTGCTGCCGGCAAGGTTTTTGGCCGAGCGCCAGCAATCCATTTAGACGTCATTAGATAAGTCTTTCAGTTCTTTGCAATTGCAATGCGATCGGGTTTACCGTTCGTCAACATTGGGATTTGTTTCATAAATTTAAAGCGCACCGGCAGATTTTGTTTCAAGATTCTTGCAGCAATTTCAGATATATTTGTAATGTCTTTGTTGCTGACCACAACTGGAACAAATCCATACTGTGGATCTTCAATTCCAACTACCACAATTTCTTGTTCTGGAAATTCGTTTTGCAGTTTGTTTTCAAGATGTTGGATATCTACTGAAACTCCAGCAACTTTTAAAACTGTGTCACTTCTGCCGAGTATTTGAAGTTTTCCGCCCGAGATCTCACCACGATCTTTTGATTTCCAAACACCATCGATTGCTTCGCCGTCACGGTAGCCCCAAGCTAGGTAATCGCTTCTAATTTGGACTAAGCCATCCTCAATTTCAATTTCATATCCTTCAAGGGCTTCACCATCAAAAACACAGCCGCCAACAGTTTCGGTAGCACCATAAGTGGGCACCAACTTCACGCCAGCTTTTTCGCACTCGGCTTTCAAACTTGTGGAAAGTCCACCACCGCCAACTAAAACAAAATCAAGTTCAGCCAATTCGATTAGTGCCTTCTCATCGAGAGCAATTCGAAAGAGTTGAGTGGGAACAAGTGAAACCGCACTTGCAAGATTAGATTTAAGGCTAGCGGTCTTTACTGCCTTGATGAATGGCACAAAGCTTTCCGAGTCAAACTTCTCAGCGCCACCAACTCCATCCCAAATTACTGGTTCAATTCCGGTAAGCGCAGATCTAATAATTGTGTTGAGGCCGCCCATGCTCGTGACTGGAAGTGCGGTCAGCCAAACAGCCATTTGTCGCATATGGATGGCAGCACTCTCAGCGCTGTGAGCTAAAGATGAAAGTGGAATTTCAACCGCCTTTGGCGCACCCGTGCTTCCGCTTGTGAGCAAAAGCAGGGCAGGTTCGTTGCAAAAAGCTGCTTCGTTCAAGTGTAAAGATGCTAAATCTGCACCCTTCGGAACAATTGCGCATGAGGTCTCGGATTCAAAGAGTTCGTGCACGGCATTAATCGCTTGAAAGACCCCATCAATTCCAGGGGTTACTTCCACCAGCGAAAAATGTACGCCTGCCATCTCTCTCCTAAATCCTTAATCGCTAGCCTATGACAAGCAGAAAGGAAAGCACGTGGACACCCGTAAGAAATACGTTCTTCCGCCGGTGGTGAGTGAAGACTCACCAGCTTTCAATGACCCAAGTTTTTCAAGCATTAAAGCCGCATGCAATTGGAAGTTGGTTGGCGAATTCACTGACATCAAATACGAAGTCTCAACTGGTAGGGATGAAGGAATTGCAAAAATCACTATCAACCGACCAGAAAAACGAAATGCATTTCGCCCACAAACGGTTGCTGAACTTCTAACTGCTTTTGATATGGCTCGCGACGATGCATCTGTTGGTGTAGTCATTCTGACTGGTCAAGGTGATTGGGCATTTTGCTCAGGTGGCGATCAAGTTATTCGCGGCGATGATGGGTACATCGGAAATGATGCAGTAGCGAAACAGGGAATCGGTCGCCTAAATGTTTTAGATCTGCAGATTGCAATTCGTCGAATTCCAAAGCCTGTGGTTGCAATGATTGCTGGTTACAGCATTGGTGGCGGTCACGTGCTTCATGTGGTTTGCGACTTATCAATTGCAGCAGACAATGCTCGCTTTGGACAAACTGGTCCAAAGGTTGGTTCATTCGATGGTGGCTATGGTTCTGGCTTACTCGCTCGCCACATTGGACAAAAACGATCACGTGAAATTTGGTACTTGTGCCGTCAATATGGTGCAGAGCAGGCATATGACTGGGGTTTGATCAACGAAGTTGTTCCGCTAGCAGAATTGGAAATTGCAACAGTTGAATACGCAAGAGAAATGCTGGAACTTTCACCATTAGCACTTCGGATGTTGAAGGCTTCTCATAACGCAGCCGATGATGGACTTGCTGGTGTGCAGCAACTAGCTGGAGATGCCACACTTTTGTTTTACATGTCAGAAGAAGGCCAAGAAGGCCGCGATGCATTTAAAGAAAAACGCAAACCGGATTTCAAACAATATCCAAAGCGTCCATAAATGAAACTTCCACCTTTAAAAGAACTTCAATACATTTCTCATCCGTTTGAAGTTAATTTAAAGTGTGAATTTGCTGGAGTGAAGACTCGCTCTGGTTTGGTTTTTCATGGACCTGAGGGTTGCGGTGAATTTGCACCTTTTAAACATCACAACCCACAACATGCAGCCCTTTGGCTAAAAGCCGCAATCGAGTCGGCATATAACCCAGTGCTTGGTGGCCAGCGCGTAGAAATACCTGCAAATGGAATTGTGCCAATCATGAATATCGCTGATATTCCTGATTATGTGCGCCTAGTCTTGAGTCAAGGCGTGAAAAGTTTCAAAGTGAAATGTGGCAGCGATGATTTTGCGGATGATTTCGCGCGAGTTATGGCAGTGCGCGAGACCGCACCTTTGGCTTCAATTAGAGTTGATGCGAATGGAAAATGGAATGTCCAACAGGCAAAAGATCGTATTTTCGAATTAAATGCTTTTGCAACCCTTGAATACGTTGAACAACCAGTCGCTACCTTGCAAGAGATGCAACAACTTAGAAATTTAGTTGATGTACCTCTAGCGGTAGATGAAAACATCAGACTTTCAAGTGAATTCAATCCAAAAGATTTTCAAATGGCTGCAGACATCGCTATTTTGAAAGCGATACCAAGCGGTGGGGTGCGCACTGCACTAGAAATTGCTGAGAAAATTGACATGCCGATTGTGGTCTCAGGATCTATGGATACATCCGTTGGACTGGTTGCAAGTTTGCAATTGGCCGCAAATGTCGATGAGCTGTACGGTGCATGCGGAATTGGCACAGGAAATCTACTTGAGACAGACATCGCCCAAACTTTATTGCCAGTAAATGGTGGGATTCGATTACAAGATGCAGCACCAAATGGAAAGCTACTCGAAAAATCCGCTTGGCTGATGTCGCATGAAGAAAAAGGGTTCTGGAACAATTACCTAATAACTTGCTACGAAATTTTGGAGCAGATGTGAGTTCATCCACACATCAAGCGCAATTAATGGTGCGCGCATTAATCAAACATGGAGTCAAACATGTTGTGATTGCTCCAGGCTCACGCAATGCGCCACTTTCTATCGCACTTACTCAAGCCCAAGAATTCATAAATGTTTATGTACGCTTTGATGAACGAACTGCAGCCTTCACCGCACTTGGAATGGCGCGTCGATTGAATCAACCCGTTGCGGTTTTGTGCACAAGCGGAACGGCGGCAACACATTTTCAAGCAGCAGCTTTTGAAGCGCACGAATCTGGTGTGCCTTTGATTTTGATAACTGCAGATAGGCCAGCCGAGGTAAGAGGTCGAGGAGCAAACCAAACAATTGACCAAGTTGGTTTATTTGCAAATGCGGTTCGTGCTGAAATGGATTTGCCACTAGCAGGGGCTCAAGAAGATGCATTTTGGGAAATCTCAATTGCAGGCGCTATTTCAGCTTCACTTGGTGAAGAGTTTATTTCTGCCGGCCCAGTGCACATAAATGTACCTTTTGCAGAACCTCTAGTAACTGAAAAACTAGAAACCGAATGGTTACAGAATTTAAAAGCTGGCGAATTGCCTCATGCACCAGAGACTGAAAAGTTAACGATTGGTGAAATCATTTCGGAAGTTGGAATCACGACATCCAATCCTCGTGGACTTATCGTCATAAGCGATCCAAATAGTGCTGCTACTGCAGTTGCGATTGCAAATATGTTGCAGTGGCCGGTTTTTGCAGAGCCTGGAAGTTTTGCTCGAGATGAGAATGTAGCAATTGCGCATTACGCAAGAATCTTGCATGATGAAGAATTCGTCACAACCCATCAGCCCGACATCGTTTTCACGGCTGGTCGATTTGGTTTGAGCCGAGCCGTAAACAAGTTTGTTAAGAATGCAAAACTTCATATTGCCGTCGGCCGCTTTCCACTTGATGCAGATCCATTTCAAACGGCTGCCCATCACATCGCTGTTATGCCTTTGCCGGTTGGGGTAGAAGCTGCACCAAGTGAGTGGTTGCGAAGTTGGCAATCTGAAGATGACAAGTACGAGACCAAAATTGAATTCACCCAGGCCGGTGTAATTCAAAAGATTTACGAAAGCGCCACAAATCGAGACTTGATTTGGGTTGCACCATCCTTAACGATTCGCTGCGCCGACGATGTATTTACACTTCGAAACAATGGTCCGATGGTCCTTGCCAATCGCGGTACTAACGGCATTGATGG
>JBEBBT010000118.1:0-5556 GCA_041158245.1 Actinomycetota bacterium
GGTCATAGCTGCCACACTCCTTGACTTAAAAGCAGCCCGGTTATTGCCTAGCGGGGAAGTTGAAGACGAGGAAGACCTAGCGGTTCTTGAGGCTAGGGACTTGCTCTTCGCTCGGCTACTGCAGTACAAGGCATTTAAAGAAGTTGCGGCTCTATTTGCCACTTCAATGGAAGCAGAATCGCATAGGTATTACAGAAATGTGGCACTCGAAGAGCCATATAAGTCTCTCTTGCCGGAAGTCTTGATTTCCATAACCCCAGAGCAGCTAGCTGCGATTGCTATAGCTACTTTTGCGCCAGCGCCAAAAGCCCCTGAAGTTGGTCTAACGCACCTTCATAACCCGCTTGTCAGTGTTCGTGAGCAGGCAATAGCCATCGCAGCTACTGTAAAACGGCGCAAAATCACCACATTTAGGACATTAGTAGCCGATGCTGAGCACACGATGGTTATTGTGGCTCGATTCTTGGCGGTTTTGGAACTTTATCGTGAGCGCTTGATCGCTTTTGAGCAGAGCGTTGCCCTGGGTGAATTAACAATTCGTTGGATTGGGTCAGAAGATTTAGATATCGAAGCTATTGAGACTGAAGAGTTTGTAGATGAGACAGAAAGTGATGAAAATGACTGATAATGAATTAGTTCAAGATACATTATTGAACGAAAATGTCGACATAGAAGCACTTGTTGAAGCGCTCTTACTCATCTCCGATGAACCATTGACCTCGCTCGGACTGGCAGCCACTCTTGGCTTTACAGTGGACAAGATTGATGCCGCCTTTAATTCGCTGGTGAAGAAATACAACTCTGATACTCACGGCATTGAAATCCGAACTGTTGCTGGTGGGTATCGTTTCTACACAAAGCCCTCGCTAGGGGCCTGGATCGAGCGCTATGTACGCGATGGCCAGGTAGCCCGGCTTACTCAAGCTTCACTTGAGACGCTGGCAGTAATTGCGTACAAGCAGCCAGTAACTAGAGCTCGAATTTCAGCCATTCGTGGGGTAAACGTCGATGGGGTAGTCAAGACGTTGGAAACTCGTGGATTAATCGAAATAGTTCAGACAGATCCTGAGTCTGGAGCACTGTTGTATGGCACAACCCAAATGTTTCTAGAGAAGCTTGGGATAGCCGACCTTAAAGAATTGCCAGAAATTGCTGGATTACTACCTGATATTTCTGCAGATTTTTCTGATATTGACGAACTATAAAGTAATAGTTTATACATATGGAAGCAATTCGTTTACAAAAATTGATGGCTGATTCCGGTGTAGGTAGCCGCAGATTTTGTGAGATCTTGATCAGTGCTGGTCGAGTGAGTGTGAACGGGCAGGTAGTCAAAGAGCTCGGAAGCAGAGCTCTTCCATCCGATGAGATTCGAGTTGACGGGATTTTGGTGCTCAAACGTGAGCACACTCTGGTGCTGGCTCTAAATAAACCAATTGGGGTGGTTAGTGCGATGGCCGACCCCCAAAAGCGACATTTAGGACATTTTGTAGAAACTTTCGCAGAAAGACTGTTCCATGTGGGCCGGCTTGACGAAATGACAGAGGGATTGATCATTCTCACGAACGATGGTGATCTCGCTCAGAGACTTTCACACCCCAAATATGAAGTTCAAAAGACATATATGGCTAAAGTGATTGGAAAAATTGAACCTCGAACTATTAAGGCTTTGCTCGAAGGTGTGGATTTGGACGACGGTTTAATAAAGTGTGATCGAGCAATATTGAAGGGAAATTCCAAAGATAGCTCACTGGTGGAAGTGGTATTACACAGCGGTCGAAATCGAATTGTCCGCCGGATGCTTGCCGCTGTTGGGCATCCGGTTGAACGCTTAATCCGAACTCACATAGGAGGGTTGGGTCTCGATGGACTTGCCCCAGGTGAGGTGCGTGAATTGACGGATCTTGAAATTAAGAGTCTGTCTCAAGATTTTGAATGTTAATTAAATTATTTAATAATTTATCGATTTAAATATTGTCTAAAGAGAATATCCTTTTATCGACAAAAATGGCTTGGTTAAACTCTGCGCTAAAGATATTTATCGACTCGCATAAATGTAGAAAATTACTTTTTCGATATTTATTATTTAATAATCAAAATAATTTATCTACAAAAATTTAAAGTTATTTCAATTTTCCAAGGTGGCTTTGCCACTAAAATAACCCAATGACTTCACGTGTTCGTGCTATTCGAGGAGCAACTCGAGTTACATCTGATGTTGCTTCAGAAGTGGACTCAGCCACCATTGAGATGGTTCAAGAGATGCTGGCCCGCAATTGCGTTGCGCACGAAGATTTGATTTCCATTTTCTTCACATGCACCCCTGATATCCATTCCAGATTCCCAGCTGCGTCTGCCCGGGAACTTGGTTTAGGAGACGTTCCATTGATTTGTGCGGTCGAACTAGATATCGAAGACGCCTTACCTTTGACGATTCGGGCAATGATCACTTTTCATAGCGATTTGAACCTTTCCCAAATCCAACACATTTATCTCAGAGGTGCCGAAGTGCTACGCCGGGATATCGCACAATGAAAATCAACGTTGTTGGAGCAGGTCTAATGGGCAGCTCCATCGCTTTAGCTTTAAGCGATAAAGGGCATGAAGTTGCAATTTCTGATTCATCTTCTGATATTCAAAATTCTGCGCGTGATTTCTTAAAATTGCCAGCAGAGATTTTTGAAAATCCAGATGTGGTTGTGGTGGCAGTTCCACCAGCGGCTATTTCTCAAGTCATTATTGAACAAAAAAGTAGATTTTCAAATGCAACATTGATAGATATCGCTTCAATAATGAGTAAACCTATTAATGAGGTTGAGGCATTATTTGGGGCAATTGAAGGTTGGATTCCTTCCCATCCAATGGCTGGAAAAGAAACAGGTGGATTCGCTAATGCGACTTATGACCTCTTGAAAGATCGCCTTTGGGTGATTTCACCACTTCCGAATACCGCGGACGAGCACATTCAGCGAGCTAAGCAAGTTATAAAGGACTGTGAGGCTCAAGTTCTTGAAATGCCTGCTGAAGAACATGATCGAACTGTTGCGTTGACGAGCCATCTACCGCAGATTCTGGCTACAGCACTTGCCGAGCAGTTAAATGGTTTGAACGAGGAAGCTTTACTAGTAAGCGGACAAGGCTTACGGGATCTGACTCGCATTGCCTCATCCTCAGGGGACTTGTGGAATGAAATCTTGGTGGCAAATAAAGAGAATGTTGTTCGTGCTATTGAAAGTGTTCAGAAAACGCTTGAATCTATGAAGAAGTCAGTGGAAACCGATTCAAAGCAAAAGATTATTGAACATTTTGAAGCAGGTAATGCAGGCAAGAGAAAAATTCCTGGTAAACACGGAGGAGCGCCACAGAATTTTGCTTTAGTTGCAATTGAAATTGATGACAGGCCCGGTCAATTGGCTTCAATTTTTGCGACAGCCGGAAATGTAAATGTAAATATTGAAGATGTGCGAATTGATCACGCACTAGGCAAACAAGTTGCAATAGTTGAGCTGTATGTTGAAAATGAAAATTCTTCAAAATTGAAATCAGCTTTACGCAATGATGGCTGGAAACTTCGATCCCTTTCAGACACTGAATAGGCTTGAGTTGTGTCACAAAAGAATGCAATCAGCGTAGCTATTGACGGTCCTGCTGGGGCTGGCAAATCGACAGTAAGCAAGTTGCTTGCACGCGAAACCAATTTTGAATTGCTAGATACCGGCGCAATGTATCGAGCGTATGCATGGTTGGATTTGCAAAATAATTATGGAGAATCGCTCGCATCGAATATTTCAAATCACGTTTTTGAATTCGATATGTCGAGTGGATCTATGCAAGTTTCGTGTGACGATGTAGATATAACTACCGCAATTAGGTCGGTTGAAGTTACAGCTCATGTTTCTGCAGTTGCATCAATTGCTCAGGTGAGAACGATTGCGGTTGAACAGCAGAGGGCGTTCATTAGGCATGAATTGATGGAAGGCAAAAGTGTAATTCTCGAAGGTAGAGACATCGGAACAACAGTTTTGCCTAATGCAACTTTGAAATTCTTCTTGACAGCAAGTCCACAGGAGCGAGCTAAGCGTAGAGCTGCGGAAGTGGGCGGCGACGTAGATGAAATTGCAAAATCAATCAGCCAGAGAGATTTAATTGATAGCACTCGAGATGTTTCGCCTTTGGTCAAAGCCAAAGACGCAATCTTGATTGATGCGAGCGATAAGTCGATAGAAGAAGTTGTGCAGATTATGAAGAACATGATTGAAGACGCACAATGAAATTTAGTTTAGAAAAAAGTATTCAGAACTTTGGAAGAATTCTTCTCAAGAGCTTTTATGAAATACGGATTTCTGGAAGTGTTCCTGTTACCAAAGACCCGCTTGTTTTAATGGGAAATCATTCTGGTTTTATGGATGGTTTTATGCTTTTCTGTGCAACGCAAAGACCAATAAATGTTTTGACAAAGACTGAAGTGTTTAACGCTGCTACGAGACCATTTCTAAATTCGGGTGGCGCAATCGAAACCGATTGGAAGCACGCTGATTTCAAAGCGATTGACGATGCCCGAAGAGTTTTGGCGGGCGGAAAAGATGTTGGCATCTTCCCTGAAGGTAGTAGATGTAAGGGCGATTACGCGTGGATTAAAGATGGAGTTGTACTTTTAAACTCAACTACCAGAGCGGATTTTCTTCCGATCTTCATATTTGGCACTCGCTTAACTGGTAAATCAAAAAGTTGGATTCCGCCATACAAATCGCTAATTGAAATCGTAATTGGCGCACCAATAAATGCAGATGAGATTTATGGACCGGACTTTCTGAACTCAAATAGAAAATCTATATCGGTTGCAGGTGAGCGCCTCCGCCAGAGATTACAATTGCAATTGGTTGAAGCTTCAAAAAATGTGGCGAATGCGCTACCAACAGACGAGGTGGCACAGTGAGCGACGAAATTGAATTCGAAGAGTGGGACGTTCCCGAAGAACTAACCGATGAAGAAGCCGTCAATGCAATTTCAGATTTAGATTTTGAATTTGGTTACGATGATTCCGATCATGCAGATGAACTACTTCCAGTTGTAGCCGTTGTCGGCAGACCAAACGTTGGAAAGTCAACTTTGGTAAATCGAATAATCGGCAGGCGAGAAGCTGTCGTTGAGGATGTACCTGGCGTTACTAGAGATCGAGTTTTTTACGATGCAGAATGGAACGGAAAGCACTTTAAATTAATCGATACCGGCGGTTATGAAATTGATGCTAAAGGTTTAGCTGCACAAATTGCTGCCCAAGCAGCGATAGCAGTTCAGATGGCTGACATTGTGGTTCTTGTTGTTGACGCTCTTGTTGGAGCAACAAATGACGATGAGGCAGTTATCAAAATCTGCCGAAAGGCTAAAAAACCAGTAATTCTTGTTGCCAACAAAGTTGATGATCAACGCGCTGAAAACGAATCCACTGCACTTTGGAATCTCGGCCTTGGCCAGCCGTTTGCTGTTAGTGCCTTGCATGGTCGCGGAAGTGGAGATTTGCTAGATGAAATTGTTGAAAAGTTTTCCCAAATTGAT
>JBEBBT010000119.1:0-7742 GCA_041158245.1 Actinomycetota bacterium
TAGAAAAGGCTGACTTAGCCACATGCCAGGTAATGATTGCCGCTACCGGTGATGACAAGACAAATCTTGTGGTCTCTTTGTTGGCTAAAACTGAATACGGGGTTCCGCGTGTAGTTGCGCGCGTCAATCACCCAAAGAATGAATGGATGTTCAACGAATCATGGGGTGTTGACGTATCTGTATCAACTCCCCGCCTGTTATCGGCCCTAGTAGAAGAAGCAGTGACTGTTGGTGACCTCGTAAAACTTTTAACTTTCCGAACAGGTCAAGCACAGCTAGTTGAGATGACTTTGACTGCCGATTCTCCAGTTGTTGGAAAACGTGTAGACGAAATAAATTTGCCATCTGACACTGCGTTGGTAGCAATTTTGCGCGGGCCTCGCGTGATAGCGCCTACCCCTGATGATCGCTTAGAACCAGGAGACGAATTGCTTTTTGTTGCAGGGGAAAATACTGAACATCAACTTGAAGTGCTTTTAAGTACAGATTTTTAACTAATAAATTCCGCGGTTTTTCAAAGCTCGGTATGTAACCCAAACCACTGCCAAGTAAATAGGAAAGCCCAACACTGTTGCGTTCAATGTTCCTAGAAGTTGAACTTGGTTGGTTAGGAAAAGCGGAATCTGAAACAGCAATCTAACCGCAAACAGACCTACCCACCACCAAGTAATTAATGAATAGAACTTGAGCAAATCTGGGTCTTTTCGCCATCCAGTCAAATCACCTTTCAATCCGCCAACTATGTAGCCAACTATTGGATGTCGAAGAATGATGCTCAATAAGATTACAGAGCCGTAGCCAAGATTCTTCAGAATACTTGGTAAGAAAAAGTCTTTAGCTTCGCCGCTTCTATTAGCAAAATATGCAGAAACCGCTAAACCAATTAAGCCACCCAAAACTTGTTGGAGCGATTTTTTCTGTAGGAGTCGCAGAATCGCAAGCAGCACACCTACTGCTCCCGCTGCAATTAGTGCAGATTGTAAAACTCGACCATTGAAGGTCCAAATGCTCAGAAAAACTAGTGTGGGCAATCCTGAATCTACGAATCCAGACTTTCCACCAAGCGCATTGGACAAAAGTTTCTCAGCGGCAAAAACATCATTTGATTCTTTTTCAAAATTCTGATCTTGATTGCTCATACTTCGCCGCCTCGCGCCAATACTGTGTACTTCGGGTTGTACATAGTTAATTTTCCATCAACATTTACTAAACGCCCAGAAACAGAGATGCTCACACCTGGCTTTATTTCTGCGATTGTTCGACGACCTAACCAAATTACAACGATGAAACCAGTTCCATCAAATATTTCCGCTTCAAGCGCTGGAACTTTAACTTCAGGCCGAAACACAAGGCTGCGTATTTTTCCAGTGTGGGTTGTGACACTTCCAAGTTTCACATCCGCAATTGCGTCTGCGCCTTGATGTTCAAGTTCTTCTCTCAATTCCTCGGCATCGAGGTCCTCATTTGAAGCTGTAATGCGTTTGAACCAATTTTCGAGAAAGTTTGTCATGAGCTAATTCCAGTTGAACCAAAGCCGCCATCACCTCGAGCTGAATCATCCAGCGATTCAACTAGATCGAAAGTTGCTTGTTCCACTTTCTGAATCACAAGTTGCGCTATTCGATCTCCGCGCTTTATCTCAAAAGCTTGTGCTCGGTCGTGATTTATCAAGATGACTTTTATCTCACCGCGATATCCGCAATCAATAGTTCCGGGGGTGTTAACCATCGAAATACCATTTTTCAATGCAAGTCCGCTACGAGGATGTACAAGCCCGACGTAACCTCTTGGAATTTCTAGGCAAAGACCAGTTGCGACCGCGGCCCGCATGCCCGGCTCTAGTGTCAGATCTTCTGCGCTGACAAGATCCGCTCCTGCATCCCCGATGTGTGCATACGTTGGCAAAGGTAAATCAGAATGCAATTGCACACATCTGATTACGAGTTCATCAGGCATGAGACCTAACCTTTGCATTGATTACATTCGCAAGTTTAGAGGGATGTTTTGAACTAATTACCCAGTGGCAAAAGGGGTCGCGGCTATCTTTTATTTCAAGTACAACTCCACCATTTGCATAGTTTCTTAAAACGAAGACATCATTTCGGTGAGCGCCACTACGAATCCGCATTAAAAACTCAGCTGCATCTAAATGTTCAACGTCGCCAACAAACCTATTTTCGATTTTGAAATTGCCGACGCGAAACCATTCAGATGAGATTTGTATTTTGACACTTTTTTTGTACCACCAAAATAGAGCGATACAACTTAAGCCAATTCCAAGCGACCAGCCCCAGACAATTGAGACAGCGCTTCCATATGCAATCCCAAGTGAAGAAGTTACGAGCAACGCAAGTAAGGCGTGCCAAACTGGAGAGAACTGGATTTCAGAAAAAAGTATGTCGTGCGCTTTAGGTAATTTGGATTTTCGCATTTGTGCTACTTAAGCACATTCCTTGCAAATTCCATCTTCACCCTCACGCTTTGCCAATTGTGAGCGGTGATGCACCAAGAAGCATCGGACACATGTGAATTCATCACGCTGATATTCCGGAACTACTAGCACTTCAACACCCATGGACTCTTCAGACAGGTCTGCACCTGGAAGTTCAATAGTTTCGGCTAGTTCCTCTTCGTCCATGTCTACAGACGAGTTAACTTTGTCGGCGCGACGAGCTTTTAGCTCTTCGATCGAATCCTCGGGAAGTTCTTCATCCGTTTTTCGGGGGGCGTCATAGTCAGTTGCCACGAATCACTCCTTTTCTTTAGACCGGTCCGACAGGGGCGGATTATGGCCTATCAACATGCCAAATGCTCTACGAGGCAGGGTTAAATACGCCTATGCCTATTTATGCTCTCGGAAATCTCATCCCAAATATTCACCCAGACGCTTTCGTGCACCCCGATGCGGTGATTATTGGCAATGTAAAGGTAGGCGCAGAATCATCAATCTGGCCAACCACTGTCTTACGCGGAGATTCTGGCCTTATCTCAATTGGGCGACAAACCTCTATTCAAGATGGCAGCATCATTCATTGCACAGAAAAGCACGACACCATCATTGGGGATCGATGCGTGGTTGGTCACAATGCCCACATGGAAGGTTGCACAGTTGAGGACGATGTCTTAATTGGCTCTGGATCTGTGATGTTGCACCGTGTATTGGTTAAGTCTCGAGCGATTGTTGCAGCCGGAGCAGTTCTAAAAGACGACACTCTCGTTCCGAATAATGCACTTGCATATGGAGTCCCAGCAAGAATTCGCGAAGATGCAGTCGAAAATGGAGTTTTCGACTGGAACGTAGAAATGTATGTCAAAAATGCAAAGCTTTACAATGAAAAACTTCGCCTAATCAATATTGAAGACTGCCGCTAGATATTTTCAAAATGCGCAACTAGTTGCGCTTGGAGTTTTGTAGGTCCAGCAATTGTGAAATCCGGTCCAGGAGCTCTGCCAAAAAGTCCTGACACCACACCGCCCACTTCTTGAACTATCAATGTGCCAGCTGCTATGTCCCATACTTGAGCAGTCCGCTCAAAATAAGCATTTACGTTTCCACAGGCCACCATGCATAAATCAAAAGCTGCGGTACCCACTCTTCGGATGTCACGGATTTTTGGCAAAATAGTTAAAAACTCGTTGGACTGTTGAATGCGCATATCTTTTTTGTATGCAAAACCAGTAGCACACAAAGCATTTTCCATTTCGGCTTCTTCAATTGGTGGAAGTTTTACCTCACCAAAACGATCAACTCGAAAAGCTCCTTGCCCTCTAATTGCATAAAATTCTAAATCGAGAAGTGGCACATAAACCACACCAACAAAGACTCCATTTTCATCTGCTACCGCAATCGAAATTGACCAGAAGGATGAGCCATATATGTAATTGATAGTTCCATCTAGTGGATCAATAATCCAACTTATTCCAGATTCACTTGAACGGTTGGTACCTTCTTCTCCGATAATTCCATCAGAAGGAAATTTTGCAAGAATCCCATCTACGATAGATTTTTCTGAAGCCAAATCCTTGTCCGAAACTAAATCGGTTGGAGAAGTCTTTGAACTGGTTTTGAGACTGGAATTTCGTCCATGATCTGGGCGGCCATCGAGTAGGACCTGCCCAGCATTTTTGGCTAATTCCCGCGCAAGTTCTAGATACTGAGCTTCTTTTGTCATAGCCCAAACCTAACTACACCCCTCGAAAGATTTCTAAATAACGCGTGGCGCGCGATTAATTGTCGACAATTGTGGCACTATGGGCGCAGAGGAGTTCTCGTGAGCGATTTGGAATTCATTGCCTTTTCAGATGATGGCGATTTCATCATCTTGCAAAACGCTGCCGGTGAATGGATTGAAGTTGCAATCAAAAAAGATGGCACACCTAAAACCGCTGTAACTCCAATTGAGAGAATTGAAAACCTATCTCCACGTGAGATCCAATTCCGGATTCGTGCCGGATTAAATCCCGAAGAGTTAGCCGCTCAAACCGGAACTGAACTTTCTCGGATCATGATTTTTGCTCCACCAGTTTTACAAGAACGTGCATACGTCGCACAAAAAGCTAGCAATACGATTATTCGAAAAGCTAGCGGCACTGGTCCTCTTATTGACGTTGTACTTGCCCGACTTAGCCCACTCTCAGTTGATGTTCAAATGCTTGAGTGGGATTCGGCAAGGCGTGAAGATGGCAGATGGAATATCTCACTTACTTATCCATCTAAAGAAGGTGAACGCAAAGCAAGTTGGCTGTATGACGCGCGCAATAGCGCCCTCGTGCCTTCAGATGAAGAAGCGAGATGGTTGATGGGAGAAAGCACTCCAAAATCACCTACACCAACCGCCACTCAACCAACTGAATTCATTCGAGTTGAGCAAACTCCGAGACTCAAAGTAGTGCCCTCGACACCTGTTGAAGAGGAAGTTATAACTGAAACTGAAATTTCAACTTCAGATCAACAGCCAACAGATCCGCAACTTGGTAAATCCTTAACTCAGGATGTTGAAAATATCGAAACTGAGGAAATTGGTTTGGTTAACAAACCAACTCCAAAACCAGGCGCCACTTTGTTTGACACATTGACTGAAGATGAAGATGAGTCCGAAGGTGTACAGCGTCCGAAGTTGCCGAGCTGGGACGAAATCCTCTTTGGCAGTCGCAAAAAAGATTAAGTTTTATTCGCCGAAAAGTGGCACGTTGCTTGCGAAATAATCTCTAGATTTTCGTGATGTGACTTCCCGCATGTGATGCCTGCGGCAAAGTACTTCATATGCGACCACATCATCTGGGGTACTTAGGAGAACTTGTTCTCCTTCACGAACCATTACCCCATTCACAATTCTTGCTTGATGTGTTGCGCGAGCACCACACCAGCAAAGCGCTCCGACTTGTAGCGAATTAATTTCATCAGCAAGCTCAACAAGTCGCGCTGAACCTGGAAACAATTCAGTGCGAAAATCTGTCAAAATTCCAAATGTGAAAACATCAATTTCTAAGCTGTCCACGATTGTGGCGAGCTGTTCAATCTGCTCAGGTGTGTAGAACTGCGCTTCGTCCGCGATGATGAAATCAACTTTTTGAGTTTTGGCCAGCTGATCCAAAACATATTCGTGGAAATTTAAGTTTTCATCAACTTCTATTGCGTCTGACTTCAGACCAATTCGGGAGGAGAGTTTTCCTGCTCCAGCCCGATCCTTACTGGTAAAGATCAAGCCTTTACGTCCTCTAGATTGATGGTTGTGCGCTGTCTGCAAAGCAAGTGTGGATTTACCACTATCCATTGTTCCGCAAAAGAAGATTAGTTGCGCCATAGTTCTATCCTGCCAGCACTGATACCGGAATGTCACGCTCGGTGTCAGAAATACCACCATGCTGGCCAATTAGGTTGGAATTTCGCTTATCAACTGTGTGAGAGCAAAGCGCTGATTCTCCTTTTGCAATTGCAACAAAATCGCCGATTCGAGTATGAAATTGCTCATCTACTTGTCCGACTAATCCAGATGACAAGAATTCCTCTCTTGAATAAATTTCTGCAATCTCAGATAGTTCTCTGAGCGCGATTCCAAGTTGCTTTTGATTTCCTTTATTTGCATAAAAATGTCGAAATCTGGGTTCGCCAGTGATGAATCGGACGCAATTCCATAACCCAGCCGAATCTTCAAGCCAAAACCTGTCACTGATATCAACCATTCCATGGTCAGCAGTAATCACTAAAGAATCATCGCTAGTCATTAGTTTCTGAAGTTGCGAAATGCATTTCAAAATCTCGATGAGTTCACCACGCCACTGAGGCGAGTTCACCCCATGCACATGCCCCACTCGATCCAATTCTCGGTAATAGATGTAAGTCAGAGATGGAAAATTTTTTCTTAAACATTTTGCAGCAACTTGCTCAATTTCATTTAGATTCTCGGCAGGCAAATATTCTCCGCCGCGTAACACCGCTTGGGTAAGTCCACTGTCGGCATAAGCAGCTGGTCCAACTCGATTAACTTCGACATATTTGTTTTCAGCCAATTCAAATTGAGTTTTTTCAGGTTGAAAGATCCGAGGACTTGGTTGGTCTTGCCACTTAAGTGGATGAATTATTGAATATGTTGGTTCTAAATACATGGTGGCACCTAGAAATCCGTGCACACCTGGCAAAGAAGCAGTGCCAAGACTTGCCAAGGAAACAGGTGTGGTACTTGGAACCGTGGAGCGACCGCTGGTTTGCAAAATCTGTTCGACTATTGGGTGTAAATCGGAATGCTTTTCTAGATTTCTAAACCCAAGTCCATCTACGAGAAAAACAACCACTCTTTTAGATTTAGGAATCTCAAAACTCGTGGGAGTTGATGCAGCATCCAGAGCATTTAGCGCTGCAGGCAAAATATCAGTTAAAGAAATCAAGCTACAACTCGCCCATCTTGCTCTGGGGTGAGAATTCTTCCCAATCTTGACATTAGAAAGGCCGACACTAAACAACCAACTAACAAGGTTCCGATCCAAAGATACGGAAGGTCCCGACCAAGAGTTGCAGCAGCAATTAACGGCCCAACCGCATTTGCAACATTCCATTGCAGCGACCCCAGAGCGTTATATCTACCGCGAAGATTTGGTGGCGCAAGTTCATTTGCTAAAGCGGGAGCGATTGGAGACCACAGAGTCTCTCCAAGTGCAAAAATGAATTGACTTAGGCACAGTAGAACTACTGCAAAACCGCCGCCGGTTGGAACCGAAACAGCGACGACTAGCCACGAGAACGCCCACAATAAACCCACTCTAGAGAGCAATCGGCTCCGAGATTTTTTGTGACTCCACTTCAGCACGTATGTTTGCGCTAAAACTATCGTGGCAGTGTTAGCACCGTAAATGATCCCTAACCAATTTGGCGCAAGTCCTACGTGAATGGTTGCAAATAGCGCTAAACCAGCTTCGATACTTGCGTAACCAGCGGTCAACATCAACAAAGATGAGAAGGTCAGTCGCACCATAACTTTGTCTTTGAAAACTTCGCGATATCCGGCTTCAGACAATTCTTCTTCGTGGTGAGTTTCAGGCCCACGTCCAACTTTCATGGTCAAAATAATTAGAAAGTAGAAAGCGTATGAAGCCGCATTTACATAATAAAGTCTTTCGAATGAAGCAGCATCGTTTGCAATCACCATAAATGATCCGATTAGGCCACCTAAACCCAATCCAGCATTCAGAAGCATGAACTGAATGCCGTACACCCGCTGACGATGTTCGCTTGGAGTTATTCGGGC
>JBEBBT010000120.1:0-16333 GCA_041158245.1 Actinomycetota bacterium
TCACCTGAATGCGCACTCACCGCTAGCGAATGTTTTTCACGTCGCAGAATTCTTTGCACCACAATTGGATCGGCAGAGTCAATTTTGTTGACTACTACTATTTCTGGAATGTTTGCCGCATCAATCTCAGCTAGCACTTCTCTTACAGCAGAGAGTTGCCCTTCTGGATCCGCATCAGTTCCATCAACCACGTGCAAAATCACATCGGCATTTGATACTTCTTCAAGTGTTGATCTAAATGCTTCCACTAACTGATGAGGCAAGTGTCTTACAAAACCAACCGTGTCTGAAATTGTGAAATCGCGACCGCTCGGAGTTCTAGCCTTTCGTACTGTGGGATCGAGGGTGGCAAACAAAGCGTTTTCCACTAAGACACCAGCACCGGTTAAGCGATTCAATAAAGAGGATTTCCCTGCGTTGGTGTAACCAGCGATAGCAACTTGTGGAACTCCACTTGCGTGACGAGCGGAACGTTGAGTTTTGCGCACTTTCGCCATGTCCTTTAGTTCACGCTTGAGTTTGGAAATTTGATTGTTAATGCGCCTGCGATCAGTTTCCAACTTAGTTTCACCAGGTCCACGTGTTCCCACACCACCAGTTCCACCACCTGCGCGGCCACCTGCCTGACGACTCAACGCTTCACCCCAACCACGCAGACGCGGAATCATGTATTGCATTTGGGCCAGGCTGACTTGG
The DNA here is from genome assembly GCA_041158245.1 of Actinomycetota bacterium. Lineage (GTDB taxonomy): Bacteria > Actinomycetota > Actinomycetes > S36-B12 > UBA5976 > JAFMIT01. The sequence goes on from JBEBBT010000120.1 coordinate 697, forward strand.
GCTTTACCTTCTTTGCTTTTGGCATGTTGTGCAAAGATATCGAGAATCAGCCAAGTTCTATCTACTACTTTTACTTTTACCGAGTCTTCAAGTTTGCGAAGCTGTCCTGGTGACAATTCGCCATCGCAAATCACAGTATCTGCCTTGTGAAACAAAACAATGTCGCGCAGTTCTTTCACTTTTCCAGAACCAATGTAAGTTGCAGTGTCTGGCGCATCTCTTCGTTGCATGAGCGCATCTACGATTGTGCAGCCTGCAGTTTCAGCTAGCCGAGCAAGTTCTGCCATTGAACGCTCTGCCGATTCAACTGAGCCTTGAGTCCAAACCCCAACTAACACCACCCGTTCGAGTCGGACCTGGCGATATTCAACTTCAGTGATGTCCTCAAGCTCAGTGCTTAAACCTTCAACACGACGAAGGGCTCTGCGTTCTTCTAAATCGAGCTCACCCGTGGTGGCGAAATCTTCAGACTCTCCGCTATTTTTCAAAATAGAACTCACCGTCTGCAACTAACACCGCTGGACCAATCAAAGATACTTCACCTTCGCCTGATTGCTCTACCTTCAACGTGCCACCTCGAACATCCACTCGCCAAGTCGTTTCGCCCGATTGGCTTTCGTTTAGCCTCGCCACCACCGCAGCGGCGCACACTCCGGTTCCACAAGAAAGGGTTTCACCTGAGCCTCTTTCAAACACTCGCATCGATATGTGGTTTGAACCGACCTTTTTAATGAATTCAAAATTCGCACCATTTGGAAAGGCTGATTCAGGATTTGCAAATGGTGATGTTTGCAAATTTCCAACTTCATCTAAATCATCTACGAAAGAGACTGCATGCGGGTTTGGAATGTGCACACTTGTTGCCAAGTATTTCCGGCCAGCAACTGCAACTTCAAGCGGATCAAGGTTGATTTGGGCCTTACCCATTTCAATTTTGTAATTTCCATCATTGAGTTTTGTAACGCGTTTTATTCCCCCGCGAGTGGCAATCAAATTTTCTTGTTCAACGATTAGACCTGTTTCGTATAAATAGTGAACAAAAACTCGCAAACCATTTCCGCACATTTCGGCAATTGAGCCATCGCTGTTTCGGTAATCCATAAACCAAGTTGTATCTGGCGCATCTACACCTGCAGCGACAGTCTTCACAACTCGCAAAATGCCGTCAGCTCCGATACCAAAATGGCGATCACAGAGATTCTTAACTTCAGAAGCGGTTAGATCATTTGCCCCAAGTTCATCAAACACAATGATGAAATCATTACCAGTGCCGTGACCTTTGGTAAAACTGATTTTGCGCCCGCTCATTGGCTAAGGGTAAGTCCTAAACTGCTTTAAGGGCTTGTTGGTAAAGCGACTGAATTTGGCTAGCTGCATGCTCCCAATCTTGAATTGGGGGGTTGCTTTTGGAAGAATTTTTCAATTCTCGAAGTTCATCGCGATTATTCACCAAATGGACAATTCGATTGACTATCTCATCATCACTTGATTCGAGATAGCCTGAAACTCCATTTTGAACGAATTCACTTACGCCGCTTCCCTTGCGTGAAATAACTGGCAATCCACTTGCCCTAGCTTCACATGCGGCAATTCCAAACGCCTCTAACAAACTCATTTGTAAGAAAAGATCTGCAGTTGAGTACAGGTCCCGCAATTGATGCTTATCTAGTCTTCCGACCAGATTGACATACTTCGACAAATTCTTTTTCTCAATTAATTTCTTTATGTAATTGAAATCAGGACCGGTTCCAGCGATCGTGAATTGCGGCGAACTCATCTCGAGGATTTTGACGATTTGCTCGATTGCCAAGATTTGCGGACGAATTCGTTTGCGGGAAGCAAAACGAGTGGCACTTACAATCTGAATTCTGTTCGACTCTGACTTTTGTAAGTTACTCCAAAATTGAATGTCCACACCATTATGTGCGATTGCAACCTTGCGGTTCAAGCTCTTAGAAACAATTTCGCTCGCTGTTTGGCTCACAGAAGAGAAAATGGTTTTTGACTTCCAGCTTCTGGCAGTTGATGCATAAAATCTTCGCGCGATTTTTCCCCAAATCGAATGAACCGTTGCAACACTTGGAATATCAAGCCTGCTGACGGCTCTCAAGCCATTCCACGCAAATGGCGAGACGGCACCAAAATGCAGATGTACTACGTCTGGCTTAAGTTCTTTCAGCGCTTGCGTAACTAGTTGTTCACCTTTTGGGTGCCAAAGTAGATTTGCAGGTAACTTAAATGGAAACCTTTGAACATCTTCATGTTCAGCTCCCGGCGTGAGGGTCAAAACAAAAACATCATGGCCTTGAAGTTTTTGCATCTCAACTAAGCCAGATACTTGAGTCTCAATCCCACCCATTCTGGGCAGATAACAATCAGAGACATGAACTATGCGCACGAGCCAAACTTAGAGTGGTTGTAGGAACAATCGTTGGTGTGGGCAAAGATACGGGCATGGCAACAGTGGTTTTCGTTCATGCGCATCCGGATGATGAGGCGCTTTTGACGGCAGGCACAATGCGAGCGCTCAAAGAAATGGGCCATCGTGTGGTTGTGATTATGGCTACGAATGGCGATGCTGGCTTATCCGAAATCGGAAATTACGCAGACCTTGGAAATATTCGAAAACGGGAACTGCAGGCCTCCGCACAAATTCTTGGGGTTAGCGAAACTTACTTTTTGAATTATCGAGATTCAGGGCTACATGGCGACATCAAGTCAGCCGAAACCACCCTTTGTTCCGCAAGTTTGGATGAGATTGCCAACACAATTGCATCGATCCTCAAAAACGAAAATGCCCAATTAGTGATTGGTTACGATCAAAAAGGCGGATATGGGCATCCCGACCACATACAAGTTCACAAAGCCACGATTGCAGCGGGCAAAATTGCAAATACTCCAGTAATCGCAAATGCAACTGTAGATCGACAAACAATTGCAAAGTTGCTGGACTACGTGCGCCCACTTTTGAAAATCGGCCCACTAAAGGATTTAGCTAGTTTGGCTGATGGCTTCACTCCCCGTGCAGACATTACGCACCGTGTTGATGTTTCAAATTGGACTGGTTTCAAACGTGCCTCGATGCGGGCACATGGTTCACAAAGAGTCGGTGGCTCAACCATTCGCACTTTGCAAGTTTTTTCAAACTTACCTTCAAAGATCTTTAATCGAGCATTTAGATACGAGTGGTACCAAGTGGTTCATGAAAATGGAGCAAACCCACTAAACGATTTGCCGCTTAAATAATTTCTAACACTTTGTCTAATATATTTTCATCTAAAGTATCAAACCACTGAATGTACTCGTCACGCCGAAACCATTGCATTTGTCGCTTAGAGAATCTATTTGTGGCATTGACGATTTGTTCTATTGCCTCAATTTCACTTAACTCTCCGTGGTTGAAGGCGGAAACTTCTTTGTACCCAAGCGCTCTGCTCGCAGTCAATGTTTGGAAAAGTCCTTTGGCTTCCAAAGATTCCACTTCTTTTGCCCAGCCATCAGCAAACATTTTGTGAGTTCTTTTTGCAATGCGGGCATGTAAGGAGGATTTTTCTAAGTCCAAACCAATTCGAGTGGCGTTTATGACGGGAGTTTGTTGGGGTAATTGGGCGACAAATGGTTCGCCAGTTAATTCAATCACTTCCAATGCCCGGACAACTCGTCTTGAGTTCCCTGGAATTATGTGCGCCGCTGCAATTGGATCTTTTTGTTCAAGTAGAGAATGTAAAGCTGCCTCACCTTTTTCAGCTAAAAACTTTTCATACTTGGCCCGGACCACGCTATCGGTACCCGGAAACCTCAAGTCATCAAAAACCGCTTTTACATATAAGCCTGATCCACCAACGCAAACCACTGGAATTTCTTTTTCTTGCAGTGAAAGGATTGCCAGCCTCGCCCAATTTTGAAATTCTGACACATTTCCTTCATGATGAATATCAACCACATCAATTAAATGGTGTCGAATTCCTTCACGCTCTTCAACACTTGGCTTCGCTGTACCGATATCCATTTCTTTATAGATTTGATAAGCATCCAGATTTACAATTTCAGCATTCAAATGTTTTGCAAGCGAGATTGAAAGTGCAGTTTTACCGCTTGCTGTTGGTCCAACAATGCTGATGATGGGCGATGACATGCCTACCCCAACGAGCGAGTTGCAGTGTCCACCACATTTGCAAGCAACATGGCCCGAGTCATTGGACCAGTGCCACCTGGCATTGGAGCTACAAAACCTGCAACATCTTTAACGGAAGGGTGTACGTCTCCAAGCAATCCAGCATCTGTACGCGTAATTCCAACGTCCAGCACAGCCGCCCCGGGTTTGATTACCTCAGGTGTAATCATGTGTGCGACTCCCGCAGCAGCCACAATTATGTCGGCTTGCTTTAAATATTGACTTACATCTTTTGTACCAGTGTGGCAAAGAGTTACGGTTGCATTTTCAGATTTACGAGTTAGCAACAAACCTAATGGTCTTCCGACTGTTACGCCACGTCCTACAACTACGACATGGGCGCCATTGATATTGACATCGTATTCGCGAAGCAATTCAACACAGCCGCGCGGCGTACATGGAAGCGGCGCATCAATTCCTAGTACCAAACGTCCAAGATTTGTTGGATGCAAACCATCTGCATCCTTATCTGGATCCATAGCCTCTAGCACCGAGAGTGAATCCAATCCTTTTGGCAATGGCAGCTGCACGATGTAGCCAGTGCATTCTTTAGCAGCATTTAATTCTTTTACTGCAGCCATTACATCAGCTTGGGTTGATGTTGCAGGAAGATCGATTCGAATACTTGAGATTCCTACTTCTTGGCAATCGCGATGCTTTCCGGCAACGTAAGAATGCGAGCCAGGATCGTCACCTACCAAAATGGTGCCAAGCCCCGGGGTGACTCCTCTAGTTTTCAAATCAGCAACTTTTATTGCAAGTTGCGCTTTAACTTTTGCTGCGGTGGCCTTGCCATCCAAAATTACTGCACTCATCGGAACACAATCGTACGGTGTCCGGAAAGAAAAACTCGGTGTTGAGCATGCCAAGCAACCGCGCGTGCTAATGCCTGAGCTTCAACATCCCTGCCCACAGATGCAAGTTGATCTGGAGTATTTGAGTGATCAACTCTTGCGACTTCCTGTTCAATAATCGGGCCTTCATCAAGCTCACGAGTGACATAGTGAGCAGTTGCGCCAATAACTTTAACTCCGCGTTGGTGCGCCTGGTGGTACGGCTTTGCACCTTTAAAGGAAGGTAAGAATGAATGATGAATGTTGATAATCTTCCCAGCAAAATCATCGCAAAAATCTCCAGACAAAATTTGCATGTATCTGGCTAACACAATCAAGTCAACCTTATTTTCTGCAATCACCTTCCGAAGTTGATTTTCAGCCTCAGCCTTACCTTTTTCGTGCGAGATGTGAACAAATGGAATTCCATACCAGTTTGCCATTTCCTCCAAATCTAGGTGGTTGCTAACAATCACAGGAATGTCTACAAGCAGAGATCCGGACCGGTGTCTAAATAGCAAATCATTTAGGCAATGTTCATATTTGCTGACCATGATTAAAACGCGTTCGCGTTTGTCGGAATTGGCTAGTCGCCAATTCATCGAGTACGAATCTGCTATCAGAGAAAATTTTTGATTTATCTCTTCAACATCAATTGAAGCCTTGACATCAAACTCAACTCGCATGAAAAAAAGTTCATTCTCGCGGTCCTCGAATTGACGGCTTTCGGTGATGTTTCCACCAATATCAACAATAAACGAAGAAACCGAGTGAACAATTCCCGGCTTATCTGGGCAAGAAAACCCAAGTGTGTATGACTGTGTCACTTAAGTCCCCTACCCAATCCGCTTCTTAATTGTTAGTAACCCATTTTCGCTAGATGCACGATTCGCCTTATCGCCAGCCAAAGTATGCCGAACGCTCACTTTTGAATCTGCGATTAAATGAAATGGGGCCGCATATGTAACTTCAGCTGTGACCACATCACCGGGTCGAACTAGTTCATCAGGCTTGGCGATGTGTACAAGTCGATTGTCTCGGGCTCTGCCGGAGATTCGCTGAGTTTCGCCGTCTTTTTTACCTTGATCATCCGCAACCAAAACTTCGACTAGTTGACCAATCTGCTTTTTGTTTTCTTCCCAAGCAATTGCATTTCCCAATTCAACAAGGCGATTGAATCGCTCAGTTACTACATCTTGCGGAACTTGGTTGTCCATGGTGGCAGCTGGAGTGCCGGGCCGCTTTGAATATTGATATGTATAGGCAGTACTAAATCTTGCAGCCTTTACAACGTTTAAAGTTTCTTCAAAGTCGCCTTCAGTTTCACCAGGAAATCCGACAATGATGTCGGTGGTGATGGCTGCATTTGGAATTAATTTTCGGGCATCTTCAATTATGGAGAGGAATTTTTCTTGACGATAAGACCGACGCATGGCTTTCAAAACTGCATCACTTCCAGATTGCAATGGCATGTGCAAACTTGGCATCACATTGTGGGTTTCTGCCATCGCATGAAGGACATCAATTGAAAACTCTTTTGGGTGTGGGCTGAAAAAGCGAACTCTTTCCAGACCCTTGACATCGCCACAAGCTCTAAGCAATTTACTAAATGCCTCTTTGTCACCAAATTCCACGCCATAAGAATTTACATTCTGGCCTAGTAAGGTGATTTCGCTTACCCCGTCCGCTACCAGCATTTCGATTTCTTCAAGGATTTCTCCCATGCGGCGGTCTTTTTCTTTTCCGCGCAAAGAAGGGACAATGCAAAAAGTGCAGGTGTTGTTGCAACCAACACTGATACTTACCCAAGCTGAATATGCATGATCACGTTTAGTTGGCAGATGAGATGGAAAGACTTCAAGTGCTTCAGCCATTTCAATCTGGGATTCTTTTTCAATGCGTGCACGTTCAAGCAAAATCGGTAATGCGTTTAGGTTGTGAGTTCCGAAGACCACATCAACCCATGGCGCTCGCTTAATGATTTCGCCTTGGTCTTTTTGGGCTAAGCAGCCACCTACCGCAATTTGCATATCTGGTTTTTCAAGTTTTAAGGCTCGAAGCATGCCCAGATTTCCATAAAGTTTGGTGCCGGCGTTTTCTCGAACCGCACAAGTGTTGATCACAATCACGTCCGCTGGGCCATCTGTAGCGGCGGTTAAACCCATATCTTCGAGCATGCCAGACATACGTTCAGAATCGTGCACATTCATTTGGCAGCCATGAGTTCGCACTTCGTATGTTCGGGTGGCTTGGGTCACTGGCTCAGTTTAAGTGAACTATAGCCAGCCAGATTTCTTGAATTTTCGGAATAAAAACCCGCAAAACAGCGCTAAACATCCAAGCACAACCGGATATGCCGCTGGCTGATGTAGCTCCCACATGTAATCGAAATTCATTCCATAGATTCCAGCGACCATAGTTGGCACTGAAGCCAAAGCTACCCATGCAGTAATTTTTCGCATGTCTTCATTTTGGCGAAGTTGAACCTGCGCCATATCAGCTCCGAGTGCGCTAGCTAAAAGCGTGTCAAGCGAAGAAGCAGTATCCGAGGCGCGATTGATGTGATCTTCAATATCGCGGAAAAACTCTCGCATTCCTTCTGGCACATTCAGTTCTTGATTAAGTGCGAATCTTGGTATCCATTTCGCCATCGGATCTACTGCGCGACGAAATTCAATAACTTCGCGTTTTAAGAAATATAAATCTTGGCTCCAGGATTTTCGTTGATTTGAAAATACTTTTTCTTCTAAAGCAGCGACATCATTTTCAAGTTCATATGCAATATGCAAATAAATATCTACAACGTGGTCCAACACGCTATGGACTACCGCATACGGCCCTTGGCTTAGCCAGTTGGGGTTACCTTCTAGTTTTTGTCTGACCCCTGAAAGCCCCACTCGTTCACCATGGCGAACTGTGATTATGAAATGTGTACCGATGTACATCATCAAGTCGCCGGTTTCAACCTGACTTGATGCCTCGTCATAGAACAAAGTTTTTAAGACAACAAACTCGAGGTCGCCATAATCTTCAACCTTTGACCTTTGTTGTGCATGAATTGCGTCTTCGAAAGCCAGCTCGTGCAATTTGAAAGCTTTAGCTATGGGTTCAAATTCTTCGAGTGTAGGTTCCACCAGACCTAGCCAAACGAAACCGCCATTCTGTTTTGCAAGCTCAAGAAGTTCAACTGGGTCCGTTCCCTCAAGGCGTTTGCCATTTAAATACAGGCCACAATCAATTCTCATGCACTTATCTTGGCATTCGAGCAGCGGTTATCAGTTGGATTTGTGCGTGTCTAATAACTCACTGGTGACCCTTAACGCGGTTGAACTGCTGTGGCCACGGCGAATCAAGAAACCTGTTAAGCGCCGCCAGATGACATCTTTTTCGTACCTTTGTAATCCGCGAAATTTTTTGGAACCAATCTCAAGCGCCATTTCATATTCAAGGGCTGGATCGGTAAGCGCAAAACTTTCAATTATTTCGGCTGAAATACCTTTGTTTTTTAATTCTTGACGAAGCACTCGCCAACCGGTTCCACGTGTGTTGCGACGAGTCCGAACCAACATTGCAGCAAACTCTTTGTCATCTAGCAATTTGATTTCTTCAAAGCGATTGGCCACTTGAGTTACCGCCTCAAGTGGCACATTCCGCTTCAATAAATACTGCTCAAACTGATATCTCGACATCGGCGAACGAGTTAGCCGTCGCAAACCCATGTTTCTAACAGTTTGCAGAAGTTCTTCAGTTATCTGAACTTCGTCAGGCAGTTTCAACATCTTCAGTTGCTACTACTGCTTCAACACCAACGCCAAGCTTTTCTTTAATCTTGGTTTCGATGTCATTTGCAAGTTCTGGATTATCGCGAAGGAAGTTACGTGCATTTTCTTTACCTTGGCCGAGTTGATCTCCGTCATAGGTGTACCAAGCACCAGCTTTGCGAACGATGCCATGCTCAACACCCATGTCAATCAAGCTGCCTTCGCGGCTAATGCCTTCACCGTAAACAATGTCGAATTCTGCTTGCTTGAACGGTGGAGCAACCTTGTTCTTAACAACTTTTACACGAGTACGGTTACCGACGATGTCTGCGCCATCTTTCAAACTTTCAACACGGCGCACATCTAGACGTACAGATGAATAAAACTTCAGTGCACGACCACCGGTAGTGGTTTCTGGTGAACCAAACATCACACCGATCTTTTCGCGCAACTGGTTGATGAAGATTGCAGTTGTACCAGATTGGCTTAGTGCACCAGTAATTTTTCGAAGTGCCTGGCTCATCAAACGTGCCTGCAAGCCCATGTGGCTATCGCCCATTTCACCTTCGATTTCCGCACGTGGAACCAAAGCTGCAACAGAGTCAATAACAATCAGTGAAATCGCACCCGAGCGGATCAACATGTCTGTAATTTCTAGTGCCTGTTCACCAGTGTCTGGTTGGCTCACTAGAAGTGCGTCAATATCGACGCCCAACGCTTTTGCGTATTCTGGATCAAGCGCATGTTCTGCATCGATAAATGCGCAGATGCCACCTTGGCGTTGGGCGTTTGCAATTGCGTGAAGTGCAACTGTGGTCTTACCTGAAGATTCAGGTCCGAAAACTTCGATTACACGGCCTTTGGGTAGGCCACCAATTCCAAGAGCGATATCGAGGGCGATTGAGCCGGTAGGGATAACTTCGATAGCGGCGCGATCTTCTGTGCCAAGGCGCATAACTGAGCCTTTACCGAATTGGCGCTCAATTTGAGCAAGAGCGGCTTCTAGAGCCTTGTCGCGGTCATTTCCAGGGGTGGCAGCAGCCATGTCATCTCCTCGTATCGGTGGGTCGGCGCGCACCCTAGGGATGGAGTGTGACTTGCTCGACCCGCTCTCATTTCCTGTGGAAATTTCGAACTTGGGCCAAAGGTATCAGAACATTTGTTCGAATGGATTATTGAGGCCTCGGCGTGTCTCTAGCGCTCTTTTGGGTGCATTCCCTCGTGAGCCCAGACCGCTCGCCATACGTCTTGGGTTTCAATGCCCGCCTTGAGTGCCTCTTCAACTGTGAGTCCGTCAAGTTCCACTAAGCGGGTATCTCGCGCCCAAGAGGCTGCGTAGCCGACTCCAAAATGGCTTTCCATGCGCTGCCAGAAATCGGTCAATCTCAAGACCGGGCATCTTTCAAAAGTGCGCTGGCTAAAACCTCTGCCCCAACTTGTCTATCAATTTGGGAACCTGGATTGATTGCATAACTTGTTAGCCACCTTATGACTACATCTGCTGCGATTAGATCTGCTGAAACATTCCAGGTTAGTAATGAATCCATCACAAGTTTTGCAATTTGATCTGGCATGGAATGCACATAAGTAATTGCAGCAACTAAAGCTTTTTGATCATGTTCACGCAATCCTGAAATTGCCGGATCGGTTGCAACAAAATCAGCTATTGCATTTAGTCCTGCAACAAGAGAATTAGTTTTGCTGATTAAAGAAGTAACTTCTTCTAAGTAATTTTCAGCTAATAACCGATAAATGTCTTGTTTTTCACCAATGTGGTTGTAAACCGTGGCCCTTGCAATTCCTGATGTTGTAGCCAGCGAAACCATGGAAAGATTTTTGGTGGGGCCATTTTGCAATATTGAACGTGCCGCTTGCGCGATTGCATCTTGCGTGCGTTTGGTTCGCAGCGAAGGTTGTGGACTCACGCTGCTTTTGAATTGGTATTTGAACGAGAAGTTTTAATAGGTCGAACTTGATTTTCGATTCTCGCTGCTTCACTTGTTACGGCTCGCATTAATGTTGAAACTGAAATTTCAAGAGCTACGCAAATTGAAGAAAGTAATTCGCTAGATGGCTCTTTTTGGCCACGTTCAATTTCGCTTAGGTAGCCGAGTGCAACATTTGCTTTTGTCGAGATGTCACGCAAGGTGGCACCTTGTGCCTTGCGAGTATTGCGTAATTGGGATCCAATTACCTCACGAAGAAGCACCATGCTCACCTCCATTTATCTTGTTGACCATGGGTTAAATTAGTCAAAAAACCTGGCGATTGCCTGATTTATTCGCGGATTTTCGCACTTATTGTTCATTGATGGTTTGTTCTTGGGCGGTGCGGGTTCGTGACAAATCGGTTAGCCCAACTAATACATCTAAAGTCAGGCCTAACACAGCCAGAGCAGTTTGGCTTCGAATATCGTCTCGACTGCCGGTGAACATCAAAGTTTGAGACCGGCTTGAACCGGTTTCAGCATCGAAAATGGCAATATGGACTTCGCCAACTGGCCTGCCATCTTGTGGGTTTGGTCCAGCAACTCCAGTGCAGCCCAGCCCAAAACGACTCGACATAACCTGAGTGACATTTGTAGCCATGGCAATTGCAACTTCAGTAGAAACAGCGCCAGTTTTCAAAAGATTCGATGGCACATTTAACACTTGTTGTTTAATTTCAGTTGCATACGCAACTACTCCACCTTTAAAAACTTCCGATGCTCCTGGAACTGAAGTTAGAAGTGTGCTCAGTAAACCGCCGGTCAGAGACTCTGCAGTCGAAATACTTACATTTGCATACTTCGCGACCAAAATTGCTGCTCGCGCGAACTCCCATTCGGTCGGGGCAAGTTCTGGATCAGAAAGAGCATCAAGTGCTAGCTGAGCATCAGTCATTTCTTTATTCCAATCAACTCAGGCAAGTAACGAGCTCCCGTGTAAGTTGTTATTGCAACTGTTATCCAGAGCAAAATCTGTATCGGTAGATCAAGCCACTTCCATTCAAAACCAAGATTCACCAAGAAAAATGAAATTGTTGTGATCTGAAAAGTGGTTTTAAGTTTCCCACCGCGATCCGCTGCAACTACATTTTGATTAACCACAACTAGTCGCAAAATTGTAATTCCAACTTCTCGCACCAAAATAAGAATTGTTGCAATCCATGGAAGAACTCCAATGATTGAGAGCCCTACCCAAGCGGTGCCAGTTAAAGCCTTATCCGCAATTGGATCGGCAATTTTTCCAAAATTAGAAACTAAATTATGTTTGCGAGCCAGGTGCCCATCAACCAAATCAGTGATAGCAGCCACCCAAAAAATTACAACTGCTAAAAATGCATTGTCCATATTAAAAAGCGCAAACCAAAAAACTGGTACTAGCAATATACGTAAGATTGTGTAGATATTTGGGTTTTTCATCAATTGGCAATTTCTTCCACAATTAAGTCAACGCCATCGTTAGCCACCACAACACCTTGCACGAAATCTCCAACACTCAATTCTCGGTCGGTTTCAACGGTGCAAGTTCCATCAACCTCAGGACCTTGAAATTCCGCTCTTCCTTCGTATCCATCTGATGTGCTTTCGATCATCACGCTTACTGTCGAACCAATTCTTGATTCGGCTTTTTGGTTAGTTACCTCATCGACAAGAGATGTGACATATTCAACTCGTCTATTTATTTCTGCAGTTGGTAACTTTCCATCCAACTTTATGGCTTGCGTTCCATCTTCATCGGAGTAACCGAAAATTCCGATTGAATCCAATTCCGCTTCATTAATAAATTCGCAGAGGGTTTCAAGTTCATCGCTAGTCTCTCCAGGAAAGCCCACGATGAAATTGGATCTGATGCCAGCATCTGGTGAAATTTTTCGAATTTGTGCAATGAGTTCAAGAAACTCTTGCTTGCCACCAAATCGTCGCATCCGCCTCAAAACAGTTGGAGCTGCATGCTGGAAGGATAAATCAAAGTACGGCACAACCTTTTCAGTGTTAACAATTGCATTAATTAATTGTGGGCGCATCTCGGCTGGCTGTAGATATGAAACTCGAATTCTTTCAATATTTTCGATACTTGAAAGGGCAGGAAGTAGCGATTCGAGCAGATTCATATCACCAAGATCTTTTCCATATGAAGTGGTGTTTTCGCTTACTAGGAAAAGTTCTCGCACTCCGCGTTCGCTCAACCAAACAGCTTCTGCAATTATGTCGGTTGGGCGTCTTGAAACAAACGAACCTCGAAAAGCCGGGATTGCACAAAATGTGCATCGGCGATCGCAACCATTTGCGATTTTGAGTGGTGCATATGGTTTGGTGTCTAAACGAAGTCTGATTACATCGCCTGAACTAGATGTTTTTAGATTTCTTTCCGCTGGCGCTTTAGCGGTGGTTAATCTGCGGTCAATTGGCTCGTGACTTTCCATCTTTGCGCCACCGACTATTTTTGCAAGTGATTCGCCTAAATCTTCGTAAGCATCAAATCCAAGGACAGCATCTGCATCTGGGATCTCTTGAGCTAGCTCTTTGCCGTATCTCTCGGCCATGCATCCAATTGCCACGACCGCTTTCACTACCCCATCATTTTTCAAATCCGCAGTCTGCAAGATTGTTTGAATGGATTCGGTTTTTGCAGTCTCAACAAATCCGCATGTGTTGACCAAAACCGCAGATGCAGAACTTGGATCATCCACCAGTTCCCAGCCGGCTTGAGACAATCGACCTGCTAATTCGTCGCTGTCGGTTTCATTGCGGGCGCAGCCAAGGGTGAGGATATGAACTGTCTTGGTTGGCTGACTCATGGTGCTTAGCCTACGAGTCGAATAAATAATTACTGGACAGGGAAAGTGATTTCGACTGGTGTGCCAGAACCACCAAGGAATCCAAGATTTTCATCATTCACCGTGACACTTACTACACCTGAATCACCAATCACCAGCGAAATACTGGTCGAGTCAGTCAAAGTGATTACATCCCCGGCATTTAAGAAACTTGAGAATAAAGAATTTCCAGCTGAACCATTTGCAGTAATCCAACTTCTACCAGTTGCCTGAAGCTCCACCGAAACACCTAAAGTGTCGATGATTGAACTTTGTGAAGGATTTGGGGTGCTACTGTCAGATGGATTTGGAGTTGGAGACTGCGAAACTGTTACATCAGTTTGCGGCAATGAATTTTCTGTGTTGTCACGAGATAGATATGCGAAAACAGAGACAATCAAAATAACTACTAATCCGATAATCAAGTAAAGCCAATTCGGATTTCGTTTAACAGGAAGTGCAGCTTTACCCTGCTTATCAAAAATATTTAGCTTGGCAGCTTTTTCTGGCGAGAGTTTTGAGTAATTAGTTGATTCATCTGGATAGTCCGCATCAAAAATTTCGAGAATTTCAGCCTCGTTTATTTTTAGAGCACCTGCAATAAGTCGAACTTGATTACGGACAAAAACCCGCAGATCTAACTGGTCCCAAGCTTCCGCTTCAATTGAATTTAGAACATCTTTTCTAATATTGGTTGCGCTAGAGAGTTGTTCAATTGTGAGATTCTGCGCTTGGCGCAATTCTTGAATTCGGGCACCTACTGCCATTATTCACTCCCACCTGAACCCCTTACAGAAGTCTAAATCCCTTTAGGCGAGAGCTAGCAAATTATTTTGGTTGCAAACTATCCAAGACTTCGTCCAGCGCTTCTACTGGAACAAGAACCTCACGTGCTTTAGCACCCTCTGATGGGCCGACTATTCCACGAACTTCCATCAAATCCATAAGTCGTCCAGCTTTTGCAAAACCAATTCGCAATTTGCGCTGCAACATTGATGTTGACCCCTGTTGTGCATTTACAACTAGCTCAACTGCGAGTAAAAGTGTCTCTAAGTCGTCCCCTATATCGGAATCTACTTCCGAATTTCGAGAGGTGACTTGGGCTACATCTTCGCGATATTCCGGCTCCGCTTGAGCTTTGCAATGGTTCACAACCTTGCGAATTTCGGCTTCACTCACAAAAGCCCCTTGGACTCGCATCGCTTTACTTGCCCCCATTGGCAAGAAGAGCGCATCTCCTTGGCCTACCAACTTGTCAGCGCCGGGCTGATCGAGAATGACTCGGGAGTCGGTAGCGCTTGAGGTAGCAAAAGCGAGGCGGCTTGGCACATTTGCCTTGATCAAACCAGTGACCACATCTACAGATGGGCGCTGAGTGGCAAGCACTAAGTGAATACCCGCAGCACGAGCTAGCTGAGTAATACGAACAATGCTGTCTTCCACATCTCGTGGTGCCACCATCATTAAGTCTGCAAGTTCGTCGACGATTACTAGTAGATACGGATACGGACGCAAAACCCGTTTGCTGTCGGGCGGCAGCGAAACTTTCTTTTCTCTAACGGCTTTGTTGAAATCATCGATGTGACGGAAACCAAAGGCTGCCAAATCGTCGTAACGGTTGTCCATTTCTTTTACAACCCATTGCAGCGCTTCTGCCGCTTTTTTTGGATTAGTGATGATTGGAGTAATTAGATGTGGAACACCTTCATAGGCTGCTAATTCAACTCGTTTTGGATCAACCAAAACTAAGCGAACTTCTTGCGGTGTCGCGCGCATTAAAATCGATGTGATTAATGAATTAATGCACGACGATTTACCAGCACCCGTTGCACCGGCGACTAAAAGGTGCGGCATCTTTGCAAGATTTGCTAAAACAAAACCGCCCTCAACATCTTTTCCAACACCTACGGCGAGTGAATGGGAATCGTTCGCAGCGATTTTGCTTCTCAAAACATCTCCGAGAGCAACTAGTTCACGATCACTGTTCGGAATTTCAATTCCGACTGCTGACTTACCAGGAATTGGAGAAAGGATTCGAACATCAGAGTTGGCAACTGCATAAGAAATGT
>JBEBBT010000121.1:0-5672 GCA_041158245.1 Actinomycetota bacterium
ACGATTAATGTTGCTGCGATTGTGGCTATTGCTAATAACGTTACAAGCCGAACAAGTTTTGCCATTATTTGTATAGCCCAACTTTGGAAATGTATTTTGCTACTTCATTTGGAACAAAGCCTTTTAGTGCGGATTCAACCGAATCCGAATCGTGCACGAGCTTTCGAATCTCAGTGGATGAAATCGGTGAAACCTTGCCAGGTATTTCAACATATTTAAATCCAACAGGCACTTCGATTGCTACCCCAAACCGCTCGACTACTGCAAAAGTTACAGACTGCTTTAACTCTTCAGCTTGCTTCCAACTTTCAAGACCATTCGCTGAATCTGAACCAAGAATAAAAAACAATTCATCATCGGGATGCATTTTTCGCAATTGCGTAATGGTGTCGACAGAATAGGTGTCACCACCTCTATCAATATCAACGAATGAAACTTGCCAATGTGGATTGTTAGCTATAGCTAACTGAGTCATATGGGCTCGAACATCTGAAGCAGCAGAATGAACTTTTTGCCATTGAGTGGCTGCTGGCACAAAAAGAATTGTGTCAAGGTTAAGAAAATCCTGGGCAACTTTTGCCATTTCTAAATGACCCAAGTGAGGCGGATCAAAACTGCCGCCCAGAATTCCAATACGCATTAGCGGTTTGGATTAAAACGGGTGACGATGTAGACCAATAGCACCAATGTTCCAAAGCCTGCTAAGCCATACATCCAAGGTTCACCTGGAATCACATTTGCAGCTTCTGCTGCTTCTGCCAAAATTGTTGTCATTGCATCACCTTTCAGGTCTAAAACTAGCAAACTAGCCACGAATTTGGCCGTCGCCGGTTACGACATATTTAAAAGAAGTAATTTCGGCCAATCCCATAGGTCCACGTGCATGTAGTTTTTGAGTGGAAATCCCGATTTCTGCGCCAAACCCAAATTCGCCACCATCTGTGAATCGGGTTGATGCATTGACCATCACAGCGGCTGAATCAATTGCCGAAACAAACTTCTGTGCCTGATTTTTGTCTTCAGTGACAATGGCCTCTGTATGACCAGTCGACCATTTTTGAATGTGCTCGATGGCTTCATCAATTGAATCAACCACCCCAGCCGCAATATCGAGTGAGTAGTACTCACTCGCCCAGTCGGCATCGGTTACAGGCTCAAAATTTGTCCCGCACTCCTGCGCTGTTTTTTCATATTCGGCTGAGCCGTGAACAGTTACACCTTTATCTTTAAAGGCCTGCATAAGTTTTGGCAAGAATTCACTTGCTACTTTTTCATGCACCAAAATTGTTTCTAACGCATTGCAAACTGATACTCGTTGAGTCTTGGCATTGATGGCAATTTTTAAAGCTTTGTCTAAGTCTGCAAACTCATCAATGTAAAGGTGACAATTTCCAATTCCAGTTTCAATAACTGGAACCGTTGATCCCAATACAACAGATTCAATCAATCCTGCCCCACCGCGCGGAATAATCACGTCAACCAGTCCACGTGCAGTCATTACATACTTGACTGATTCATGATCAGTGCCCGGCACCAAAACAATTGCGTCTTTTGGTAAACCGACCTTCGAAATTGCATCCCGCATAATTTCGGTTAGCACCAAGTTTGTGTTGTATGCAGATCCTGAGCCTCTTAATAGAGCAGCACTTCCACTTTTTAAAACCAAGACGGCGGCATCAACCGTAACATTTGGCCTAGCTTCATAAATCATTGCTACGACACCCAATGGCACTCGTACCTGTTGAACATTGAGCCCATTTGGCAAGGTAAATTCTCGAATCACTTCGCCTATCGGGTCTGGAAGTTTCACCACATCGCGCACCGCATTGGCAATATCCAAAATTCTTTTTTCATTTAAGGTAAGGCGGTCAACGATTGCAGGGTCCGTGTTTTTTGCAATCGCATTGTCAACATCTACTTTGTTGGCTTCAACAATTTTGTTGATATTGCCTTCAAGCGAATCCGCAATTGCGAGCAATGCATCATTTTTGGATTTCGTGTCTAGTTGTCGGAGCAAGACAGATGCGGTTTTGCATGCAGACGCAGCTGCTAGAACCTGAGTTTTTAAGTCCGACATTTTCAGCCCTTCAGTACTACTAAATCATCGCGATGAATCAATTCTTTATCAAAATCTGAACCAAACTCGGCAATGATTTCCACAGTGCTTTTACCAATTAGTTTCGGGATGTCATGCGATGAATAAGAAACAAGTCCACGCGCAATAGTTTTTCCGCTCTCATCAATTACATCCACCGCATCTCCGGCTTCAAACTCACCTTTGAATGCGACCACCCCTGCTGCAAGTAAAGAAGATCCTTTGTTAACTAAGGCATTAGCCGCACCGCCGTCTACGACAAGGTCGCCGCGCGTTGCGCTAGCGTGTTCTAGCCAGAGAGTTCGCGATGGTTTGCGATTTGCTGCCGCAACGAAGTGAGTTCCAACTTCCTCGCCGGCCATTGCCTTTGCAGCATTCTTCGCATTTGTAAGCACCACTGAAATCCCAGCAGCTGATGCGATTTTTGCAGCTTCCACTTTTGTAAGCATGCCTCCCGAACCAACTGCACTGCCAGTTCCACCAATTTCAACATCTGCAAGATCTGCACTATTTCGAACTTCAGAAATCATTGGCGCGCCAGAGTCTGGGTGGCCCGCAAATAAGCCCTCAACATCTGAAAGCAAAATCAATGCATCGGCTTGCACCAAAATGGCGACGAGACTTGCTAATCGATCGTTGTCGCCAAAACGAATTTCATTAGTTGCAACAGTGTCGTTTTCATTTACGATTGGTAATACACCGAGCTCTAGCAATCGCACTAAAGTTTTTTGTGCATTGTTGTAATTACTTCTACGAGTTATATCCTCAACGGTCAATAAAACCTGACCAACAGTCTTATTGTGTTTTTCGAATGCCTTTGAGTACTCGGCCATAAGTCGACCTTGGCCAACACTTGCTGCTGCTTGTTGAGTTGAGAGATCGGTTGGACGCTTACTTAATCCGAGTGGAGAAAGGCCGGCAGCAATTGCTCCTGAAGAAACGAGTACCACCTCGGCATCACTTCTCACTGCAATTCCATCAACGAGACTTGCAAGCCGTGCAACATCTAGTCCGCCATCGATTGTGGTCAAAGATGAAGAGCCAACTTTCACCACAATTCTTTTTGCGCTAGAAATTGCATCACGACTCATCGTCGTCACCGTCTCCTACCCAAACGTTTTCAGAATCGTAAGCTTCTTCCATCTCTGATTCCACAGAGTCCTTGCCCTTACGGCGTGCGCTTGGTTCAAAACGAAGATCAGTTCCTCGTCTGCCCATCATCAATTCAGCACCGGCTTTAACTGCAGGATCGAAATCAAAAATTACAGCGCGATCTCCGCGTCCAATCACGATGGTGTCACCTGCTTGGGCGCCAGCCTTAATTAGTGCATCTTCTACACCTAGACGAGCCAAGCGATCTGCTAAGTACCCAACTGCTTCGTCATTGCTGAAATCTGTTTGCCGCACCCAACGTTCAGGTTGATTGCCAATCACCACAAACATATCTTCTTCAACTTCAACCTTGAAGCCAGAATCATTTACAGCCTTTGGCCTAATCACAATTCGTTCAACCACAGGTTCTGCAGCTAGTGCGCGGGCTCTTGTGACAACTTCAGCTAACGCATAAAGCCATGGTTTTAATCCTGCATGTGACACAGCTGAAAGTTCAAATACTTGATAGCCGCGCTCTTCAAAAATTGGTTTGACCAGTTCAGCCAATTCCAAAGCTTCTGGCACATCGACTTTATTCAGCACCACCATGCGTGGCCGGTCTTCAAGTCCACCATAGGCAGCAAGTTCGCGTTCAATCACTTCTAAATCTGTAACGGGATCTCTATTTGGTTCAAGGGTTGCACAGTCCAGTACGTGCACCAAAACTGAACAACGTTCAATGTGGCGCAAAAATTCCAGACCCAAACCTTTGCCTTCACTTGCACCTGGAATCAGACCTGGTACATCTGCAACTGTCATTACGGTGTCACCAATTTGCACAACACCAAGATTTGGAATCAAAGTTGTAAATGGATAGTCCGCAATTTTTGGACGGGCTTGGCTAATTGCGGCAATCAAAGATGATTTTCCTGCACTTGGAAAACCAACCAATCCAACATCCGCAACTGTTTTTAGTTCTAAAACTATTTCAAGTTCATCGCCGGGTTCACCTAATAGTGCGAATCCTGGAGCTCGACGTTTTGTAGAAGACAAAGCTGCATTTCCAAGTCCACCGCGACCACCTTGAGCAATTACATATTTCTCGCCTGGTGTGACTAAGTCCGTTATGAATGTGCCATCTTTATCGTAAGCAACTGTTCCAGCTGGAACTTTCAAAATAATGTCTTGGCCATTGGCGCCATCTTTATGTCCGCCCATTCCAGGCTTACCTTTTGTTGCCCGTCGATGCGGTGAGTGATGGAATTCGAGCAAGGTAGTAACTTGTGGATCGACAATCAAAATTACATCGCCACCACGTCCACCATTGCCACCATCTGGTCCGCCTAATGGTTTGAATTTTTCGCGATGAACAGATGCACAACCATTTCCACCATCGCCACCTGCAACATGGAGTGATACACGGTCAACAAATGTAACCATTTAAGACTCCTTAAGTTTGAGGTAAATAAAAGAGGCGGTGTCCTCGCGGACCCGCCTCTTTTTAAAAGTGGTTGGTAGGTCTCTTTAATTAAAGACCCGGAAGAATGTTGACAACGCGACGGCCACGGTGGCTGCCGAATTCAACAGTTCCTGCTGCAAGTGCAAACAATGTGTCGTCTTTTCCGCGACCAACGTTTGAACCTGGGTGGAAGTGAGTTCCGCGTTGACGAACAATGATTTCGCCAGCGTTTACAAGTTGACCACCAAAACGCTTAACACCTAGGCGTTGTGCGTTTGAGTCACGACCGTTACGGGTGCTGGACGCACCTTTCTTATGTGCCATGTCTAACTACTTCACTTTCCTGCAGAGATCTTGGTGATCTTGACGGTTGATAGTTCAGAACGGTGACCTTGACGACGACGGTAGCCGGTCTTGTTCTTGTAACGAAGAATGTCAATCTTTGGACCGCGGTGGTGATCAACAAGTTCGCCAGTCACAGTTGCGTTTGAAAGAGTTGCAGCATCGGTGGTTACTTTGCCATCTTCAACCAAAAGCAAAACTTTTAGTGAAACTGCATCACCAACTTGACCAGCAACGCGGTCAAGCTCAATAACGTCGCCAACTGCGACCTTTTCCTGGCGACCGCCAGCACGAACAATCGCGTACACCGCGAACTCCTTGTTGATTAGGTTTCGTACTTACCAAGGGGCAAGCACAGGTCCACTCGCGTGGAACAGGGCGCAAGGGTAAAGCGTGCGCGCCCATAGGGTCAAACTGACCAAACCTGCTTTGGATTTAGGCTCAAATCACTCACAGATTGGGCAGTTTTAGTGGTCGTGATGCTCTTCGATGTGAGCCTCAGGCTCAGCAGTCTTGGCAGCACTCATGTCGAGGCGGACTTTTACCCCGCGGGCATGGCAGTGCTCGCACGGCTCGCTGAAGGTCTCAAGCAAGCCCTGGCCAATGCGCTTACGAGTCATCTGAACCAGGCCAAGGCTCGTAACTTCAGCAACTTGATGCTTAGTGCGGTCGCGACCTAGACAT
>JBEBBT010000122.1:0-2904 GCA_041158245.1 Actinomycetota bacterium
TGATTGACGGGTCAAGCGGTTTGGTGAACTTGTAGGACTCAATGACTTGTGAGATCCATTTAGGAGATTTAATTGCCACAGCGGCAGGTTAGCGCAGAGGCTAAACAACCGTAATAGCGGCTTGGCCGCCACTTGCTTTAGCCTCAATGGCTTGTTTGTGAAGTTTGCCTGCACGGTATGAAGAGCGCACCAAAGGCCCAGACATCACGCCCAAGAAGCCAACCTCTTTAGCAAAATCTGCCAAAGCCACAAATTCCTCAGGCTTTACCCAACGAGAGACTGGATGATGTCGTTCAGATGGTCGCAAATATTGAGTGATGGTAATCAAGTCACAGCCCGCTGTGCGCAAATCAATCAGTGCCTGTTGAACTTCTTCAATTTCTTCGCCCATGCCAAGTATCAAATTTGATTTTGTAACTAGCCCTGCATTTTGAGCTTGGGTAATTACATCAAGGGAACGTTCATATCGAAATGCTGGACGGATTCGTTTAAAAATTCTTGGAACGGTTTCCAAATTATGAGCCAGCACTTCTGGACGAGCTGAAAAAACCTCCGCAAGTAAATCTGGATTTGCACTGAAGTCTGGAATTAAGACTTCAACACCACAACCTGGCAGAGCACTATGAATTGCCCGCACAGTTTCTGCATAAAGCCAAGCACCTTCATCTTCGAGATCATCGCGAGCTACACCAGTCACGGTTGCATATTTCAAACCCATTTCAACAACTGATTGTGCAACTCTGCGCGGTTCATCTCGATCCAGTGGCTCTGGCTTACCAGTATCAATTTGGCAAAAATCACAACGGCGTGTGCACTGGGCACCACCAATTAAAAATGTGGCTTCACGATCTTCCCAGCATTCATAGATATTTGGGCAACCCGCTTCTTGGCAAACTGTGTGCAGACCTTGTGAACTTACGCGTTCACGAATTTTCAAAAACTCAGGGCCAGTGCGAACTCGAGTTTTGATCCACTCTGGTTTCTTTTCAATTGGAACTTCAGCATTTCGGGCTTCAATTCGAATCATTTTGCGTTCAGTCACAAACCCACCCTACGAGATTTTTCATTAATTCGTTTATTACCTGCTCTTTGACTTCGTTTATGGAGACTTCGCGCCCAACTTCTTGCGAAATGCTAGTTACACCTGCATCACTAATGCCACATGGAACGATTCTTGAATAAGCAGACAAATCACAGTTGCAGTTGAGTGCGAAGCCGTGCATGGTCACGCCCTTTGCAACTCGAACACCAATTGCTGCAATCTTTCGTTCCGGTCCTTTTTCATCGCTCGGAACCCACACACCAGTTCGATCATTGACGCGTTTAGTTGCAATTCCATAAGACGTGCAAACATCCATGATGGCCTGCTCGATTTTGTGAACATAATCCATCACATCTACCGGAGATGGAAGTTTCACAATTGGATAGCCGACGAGTTGACCTGGACCGTGCCAAGTAATACGGCCACCTCGATCTACTTCGATTACTTTTGATCCGTCCCAAGGTAAATCTGAAGGCTGGGTTCGTTTGCCAGCAGTAAAGACATCCTCATGTTCCACCAAAATCAAGGTGTTTGGTCGTGCTCCGGCAGCCACGTCAGCATGAATCTGGCGCTGGAAATCCCAAGCAGATTGATATTCAGACAGCACACCTAATTGGTCAATGACGTCGATATTTGTGGTGGCTTTCATTGGGTAAATCGTACTCTCGCATTTAATTGTGGCGACTTATCTTGAAAAAAGCGGGGTGATTTAGGCTCAGCCCCACTATTTGAAGATTATTGAAAGGCTGTGGATTCAATGTCCCAACCACGTCGTCCGAAATTTCTTGCCCTCTCAATTGTGATTGCAATCCTGTGGTTTGCTGTATCTGGGGCACTTGGCCCACTGAGCGGCAAACTTTCTGAAGTGCAATCCAACTCAAACTCAGAGTTTTTGCCAAGCAATAGCGAGACCACTGTGGTTTCGGCAAAGCTTGAAAAGTTTTCTGCGCAAGCAGGCGCTGGCGATGTTGTGCCGATGACAATCGTTTTCGAACGCAAAAATGGAACATTCTCGGTTGCGGATCAACCTGCCATTGCCGAATTGACACAGAAGATTGTTGCACTTGAAAAGGTTTCAGAGTTTGTGGCGATGGTGGAATTTAACGGCACTGAAGTGCCAAGTGTTTTTCCAGCAACTCCAGAGCAATTCGCGTTGGCTGTTAGCCCTGATGGTCAAGCATTTGTATTAAACATTAACTTCGACAGTGCAAAATTAATTGACGGTCAAGGTGCGTTTGAGACCATCGGTGAGATCGTGGACGAAGTTCAAGTCTTAGTGGATGAAAGTCCGCTAAATGCTGATGGATATGTAACTGGAGCAGTAGGAATCTTCGCAGAGTTTGCAAAGGCGTTTGCTGGCATTGACAGTGCGCTTCTTCTAACCACACTTGGAGTGGTTGCAGTAATTTTGATTGTGGTTTACCGAAGCCCAGTGCTTTGGATAATTCCACTTTTGTCAGCACTCTTTTCGCTAACGCTGGCTTCAGGCTTGGTTTATTACTTGGCTTACAACGACATAATTAAATTGAACGGACAAAGCCAAGGAATTTTGTCGGTGCTGGTCTTGGGCGCATCTACTGACTATGCCTTGCTTTTGATTAGTCGTTATCGTGAAGAACTTCGTCACGATGAAGATAAGTATCACGCGATGAAAGCTGCATGGCTTGGATCTTGGGAGCCAATTGCTGCAAGTGCTGGAACAGTTGCAATCGGTCTACTTTGCCTTCAGCTTTCAGAGCTCAAGAGCAACGCAGGTTTGGGACCAGTTGGCGCAGTGGGAATTGTCGCCGCACTTGTTGTCACACTAACTTTCTTGCCAGCAATAATGGTTGCTCCGAGCATTATTTTCTTCCCATTTCTTC
>JBEBBT010000123.1:0-3014 GCA_041158245.1 Actinomycetota bacterium
GCGGGTAAACTTGGGCTCTCGCAAACACTGTTGTTCGCATCCCACCACAAATATCTGGAAGGTTCCTCGTGACCAAGCCCGTTGTATTAATTGCTGAAGAACTATCACCTGCCACCGTTGCTGCGCTCGGACCTGATTTTGAGATTCGTAACTGTGATGGCGCTAATCGCGAAGAGCTTCTAAAAGCAATTGTTGATGTAGATGCGATCTTGATTCGCTCTGCTACAAAAGTCGATGAAGAAGCGCTAGCGGCAGCTAAGCAACTTAAAGTTGTTGCTCGCGCCGGTGTGGGTCTTGATAACGTAGACGTGAAGGCTGCAACTCAAGCTGGTGTGATGGTGGTAAATGCACCAACATCCAACATCGTTTCTGCAGCCGAATTGGCAGTTGCGCTTTTATTGGCATCTGCTCGCCACATCGCTCCTGCAAATGCTGCATTGAAGCAAGGTCAGTGGAAGCGTTCGAAGTACACCGGTGTTGAACTAACTGACAAAGTAGTGGGTGTAGTTGGTCTTGGCCGAATTGGAGTTTTAGTAGCGCAACGTTTGTCTGCATTTGGTGTTCAACTAATTGCATACGATCCATATGTTCAACCAGCTCGCGCATCACAACTTGGCATTCGCCTAGTAACCCTTGAAGAACTTTTGAAAGAATCTGATTTCATCACAATTCACTTGCCAAAAACTGCTGAGACAGTTGGACTAATTGGCGCCGAACAGCTAAAGATTGTTAAGCCTTCAGTTCGAATCATCAACGCTGCTCGTGGCGGAATCATTGATGAACAGGCTCTCGCTGACGCAATTCGCGAAGGTCGTGTGGCTGGTGCAGGCGTAGACGTTTTTGCTAAAGAACCTTGCACAGATTCACCATTGTTTGAATTTGAACAGGTAGTTGCAACTCCGCACTTAGGCGCATCAACAGATGAAGCACAAGAAAAAGCAGGCATTGCAGTTGCAAAATCAGTTCGACTAGCGCTCGCTGGCGAATTGGTTCCGGACGCAGTAAACGTTCAAGGTGGTGTGCTCGCACCAATCGTTAAGCCTTACCTTCCTTTGGCTGAAAAAATTGGTCGTATTGCTGCAACCCTTACCGATGCTCCGCTTTCACGCATTGATGTTGAAGTACTTGGCGAACTTTCAAATGAAGATGTTCGCGTTCTAGAACTAAGCGCATTGAAAGGTGCATTCCAGCACTTAGTTGAAGATCCGGTTTCGTATGTAAACGCTCCATTGTTTGCAAAAGAGCGCGGTGTCGAAACTGGTCTAACAACTTCACAAGATAGTGAAGATCACCGCTCAATGGTTCGAGTTGTTGCATCAACAACTGAAGGTCATCGAATCAATGTTGCCGGAACAATTTCAGGTGTTAAAGACATTGAGAAGCTTGTTGAAATTGATGGTGTCGAATTAGATCTTGCAATTTCAGATCACTTGGCAATTTTCCGTTACCACGACCGTCCAGGCGTGGTTGGAGTTGTAGGACGTCTATTTGGTGATGCGAAACTAAATATCGCATCTATGCAGGTTGGCCGCGAAGCGCAAGGCGATCACTCGCTCATCGTTTTGACCGTAGATCAATCAATTCCTACCAACACCATTGATGAGATTTCTAAGGAAATTGGCGCTCATCTTGGCCGTAAGGTTGATTTAATCTAAGTTATAAAAAGTTTCGTAAATAGGACTTTTATACCTTTACATCGTTCGAATTAGGCGTACTCTCTGATTCATATCAAAGGGGGCGCATCATGAACGCTGCACCACAGAAATACTTAGCAAAATCTCCATATTGTGACCACATCCTCGACCCTGAAACTGCGGTCGATGGCTGGGTAACTTGCGCGTGTGGACACAAGAGCGATGTTCGTTGGGTTAGCGAACTCGGCTGGCTGCAAACTCGTAGAGAATGGGTAGCTGAACGTGTCACAAAAAGTGAACCTTGGTTTGATTCTCGACATCAAGCCGGTGCAAAGCCGCAACGGGAACGGACAGCTGCATCTGGCCAACAACTTCTTTACATCCTCGGCGGTGTCAGCCTTGTGGTTGCAGTGGCTGTGTTCACAGCTGTTGCATGGGAAAGAATTGGAGCTTACGGTCAACTTGCTGCCCTAATGGCTGTTGTTGCAATCTCTAGTTTTGTAGCAATCAAATCCCGCGAACGACTTGTTGGTCTAAGTAATACCTCGGCAGTGCTTGCCACAATAGTTGCAGGTACTGGATTTTTATCAGCACCATTTTTTGGTTTAGTCGACAAAACTTGGAGCGATCCGAGCTCTTTTTACACTTCAGCTGTTTTGCTGCTATTAGTTGCCGCCTCATATTCAGCCGGCTATCTGACAAGAATTCCAGGCTGGACTTTGATTGCCACAATTGGTTTAGCTCCTACAACACTATTGGTCTCTGAGAACTATTTAAACAGTAGCCAATCTCGCCCAACTTATTTAGCCGAGTCAATGGCAGTGTTCTCAGTTGCGATTATCGCAGCTGCGATAATGATGTATTACGCAAGCAAACGCCACTATTTAAATTCACTTTACAAAATTTCTATCACTGGTATTGAGCTATTTTTAGTTTTCCTTATGTTTACAAAACTGATTGATTCAATTGAACCAAGCCAAAGTCCCTTGTTGGTCGGTGGCACTTATTTAGTCCTAGCCGCGGGTTGGGCAACAGCAGCGAATCGAATTCCACAGGATGAAAATGGATTCAGCACAAATGCAGTATCTAAGATTGCAAACTATGTTGCTAGCGTTTTATTTGGCTTTGCAATTCCAATTGCAATAATTCCAGAATCAGCTGGTTCAACAGAATACTTCCAATACCAACCGCTTGCAGGCTCTGGGAATATGACAATCATGGTTGGTGTCATATTCGGTTCAGCATTGATGATCTTGCCGATGATTGAGGTGATGAGAAAACTCCAGTTGCAGAGGTATTTGACTGTTGCTGGTGCTGTCGCTTGGTATGCAACCACTGAAATTAGCAACCGGGTTGTTTTTGAAGAAGGTATTTCAGACT
>JBEBBT010000124.1:0-5782 GCA_041158245.1 Actinomycetota bacterium
AGTTTTAGTTCAGTGACATCTTTATTTGAAAACTCGCGAACGATAGAAAGTGCAAGTGCATGCAATGTGCTTACCGCCGGAAGTTTTCCAGAACCCACTCGAGCCACGATTCGGTCGCGAATCTCTTCTGCAGCTTTACGCGCAAAAGTTAAGACCAAAATTTCATTTGCTTGAATTTCACCTTCATTAATAATCCGGACAACGGTTTCGGTGAGGGTGGCAGTTTTTCCAGTTCCAGGGCCAGCCAAAACTAGAAGTGCGCCGTGGCGATGGTTTGCTACTACTTCTTGATATTCGTCTAGCTGTTTTGCAACGGCTGGTTCAGGTGCCTTGCGCTCAAGCACCCATTTGGGAGTTGGCCTACTTGGCTGAATATGAGAAATAGGAGAATTCACGGAGCGAAACTAACCGCCACACCTGACCCTTGAAACTATTCCCACGCACAAAATTGCCCGTTATTAGGTCTGAACTTAGGGCTAATGGGAGTATCTGCCCGTGAGTAAAGCGGCGCAACCGACCCTGGTGATTGAAGATGGGGTTATCACTCGCAGAGTTCGAAGGCCAGTTGACCTATTTCGCCTTGTAGCAGCTTTGCTCGGGATTGCAGCTGTACTGGCGGTTGCCACGATTGCCCTGTCCACCTTTAGCGGTATCGATCAAGATGTGGCCAGCTCGGCTGCGAAGCTGCCAGCCATCATCGCTTTAGCCCTCAGCACTATTTCTGGTTTTGGCCAGTTCGTGCTGCCACTTGTAATAACTTTTGCATTATTAAATGCTAAGCGAGCTCGTCTGCTTGGTGAATCCATCGCTGCATTCGTGGCTGCCACAATCGCAATTACTTTAATGATCAACTTCGCTCGCGATTTAGGTTCTCAAGATTTTTGGTACGCACTTTCAGGAACTTTGGACCGAGATGCTGTGCCACTTCAACCACTTTTTGCCGGAGTTGTTGCATTTGTAACTGTCGCAAGACTTCGTGGGCAGTTGAGTACCTTTTCAACTTTTATTCTTGCAACCACATTAATTGCAGACAGCGTTTCGGGTGGATTCACGGTTACTTCACTAGTTGTTTCTCTACTTTCAGGTTATGCAATTGGTTTGGCATTTAGATATGCAATTGGAACACCAACTGTTCGACCAAAAGGTTTGGCTATTGCAAATGCTTTGAGCGAGGCCGGAATAAATATCAATTTGCTCCGGGCGATTGATTCAACAAAGCATGGCCGTAGATATCTTGCAAACACCGAAGATGGCGAGAAACTATTCGTCGTTGTTTTCGATCGCGATTTAGAAGGTGCTGGAGTTTTGCCACGTTGGTGGCGTTCTCTTCGCTTGCGAGACAGTGAAGCACTTGGTGGTTGGACAATGCGTGAGGCAGTTGAACGCTCATCATTGATGGCGCTCGCTGCAAATAATGCTGACGCACCTGTCCCACAGTTGCATCTAGTTCGGCGTATTGGTGATGACGCTTCTGTGCTGGTTTATGAATGGATTGATGGCGTTTCTGGTCTAGAAATTATTGCTCAGGGCAAAACTGTTTCCGAAAAGACTTTAAAAGCAGCATGGGTAGGTCTTAAGAAACTTCATGATTCAGGGATTGCACATCGCGGAATCGCAGCGGAACATTTACTAATTAGTAAGAACGGCCAAGTGACCATGGTGCACATCACCAGTGGAACTGTTGCGATGAGTGACTTGCAAGCTCGAATTGATATCGCCGATATGGCAATTGCATTAAGCGGATTGTCATCAGCTGAAGACGCAATTCGAGTTGGGGCAAAAGTATTTGGGAAAAATGCGATCATGTCTGCGTTACCTGCATTGCAGAAGTTTGCTCTAAGCCAAGAAAATCGAAAAGCACTTCGTAAAGACAAAGAAAATCTCGCTGCGGTTCGTGAAGCAATTGCTGAACTTGCTCCTGGTGAAGAAATTGCACAAGTTGAAATTGAAAGACTTCAGCCTCGAAAAGCTTTAACTATTGGTGCTGCATTTGTAGCTGGATACTTGTTGCTTGGCCAACTCGCAAATGTGAACCTAGTTGAAATTTTTGCTAGTGCAGATTGGCAATGGGTTTCGGTTGCCGCGTTATCAGTTCTCATTATGTTTATTGGTTCAGCAATGACACTTGATGGTTTTGTGGTTGAAAAACTTCCTTTCTATCGCACATTTCAAGTACAAATCGCTGGCGCATTCGTCACTTTAGTTTCACCACCAGCGCTAGGTAGCGTTGCAGTTAACGGAAGGTATCTGCAAAAGAGTGGCCTTAGCGCCGCTGCGACCGGCGCCACAATCGCGGTCTCGCAAGTGCTCGCATTTCTCGTGCATATCTTTTTGCTTTTTGCAGCAGGAGTTGCAGCCGGATCTGAACAAGATTTCATTTTCGAACCACCGCGTGAAGCTGTAATTGCAGTGGGTGTTTTTGCGCTCGTTGCAATTATTGTGTTGCCACTTCCATTTGTTCGTAAATACATTGTGGATTTTGCTAGACCAAGAATCACAGAAGTTTTACCGAGATTTGTCACCCTCGGCCAAAGGCCAATGAAGTTGGTAATTGGAATTTCAGGAATGATCATCATGAATGTGGCACTTTGCGTTGCACTAGTTGCATCGGTAAGAGCCTTTGATGGTGGTGGCACATGGGCTGCAATCTCACTCGTTTACTTAGCAGGTTCAACTCTTGGAATGGCCGCACCAACTCCTGGCGGTATCGGTGCTATGGAAACTGTTATGACTGCTGGTCTAGTTGCTGCGGGCGTTAATGCAGGTATCGCACTTTCAGCGGTTCTGCTTTACCGCTTGCTCTCATTCTGGCTTCCGACAATCCCGGGCTGGATTGCATTCCGTCAGCTAATGAAGCGCGAGTTGCTGTAATTTAATTTTCAATAAACTTACCTCCTCGCATCTATATAGATGTAAATAAGGAGTTTTCGTGAGTTTGCCACCGCTAGTAGAGCCAGCTGAGTCTTTAAGTGTTGATGAAGTAATTCGTTACAGCCGTCATTTGATTATTCCCGACTATGGCATGGCCGGACAAAAGCGTTTGAAGAATGCAAAAGTCTTGTGCGTCGGTGCTGGTGGTTTGGGCTCACCGGCTTTGATGTATCTAGCTGCAGCAGGTGTTGGAACTCTTGGAATTGTTGAATTCGACACAGTTGATGTATCAAATCTGCAACGTCAAATCATCCACGGCCAAAGCGATATCGGTAAATCAA
Source organism: Actinomycetota bacterium (assembly GCA_041158245.1). GTDB lineage: Bacteria > Actinomycetota > Actinomycetes > S36-B12 > UBA5976 > JAFMIT01. The sequence goes on from JBEBBT010000124.1 coordinate 3,213, forward strand.
AAGCTGAAAGTGCTCGCGAATCAGTTCGCGAAATTAATCCGTTGATCACTGTGAATCTTCACGAAATGCGTTTGGATTCGTCAAACGTCATGGAACTTTTCGCACAATACGATTTGATTGTCGATGGAACCGACAACTTTGCAACGCGTTATTTGGTTAATGACGCAGCTGTGCTACTCGGTAAGCCATACATCTGGGGCTCGATTTACCGTTTCGAAGGTCAGGCCTCAGTTTTCTGGGCGGAATACGGTCCTTGCTACCGTTGCTTGTATCCAGAACCACCACCACCAGGCATGGTTCCTTCTTGCGCAGAAGGTGGCGTCCTTGGTGTGCTTTGTGCATCAATAGGTTCAATTCAAGTAACCGAAGCAATCAAAGTTTTAACTGGAATTGGCGAACCACTAGTTGGTCGTTTGATGACCTACGATGCTTTAGAAATGAACTACCGCACTTTGAAGATTCGCAAGGATCCAAACTGTGCACTATGTGGACCAAATCCAACCGTCACTGAATTAATTGATTACGAAGCATTCTGTGGAAGTATCAGTGTCGAAGCAGCGGAAGCGGCAGCTGGCAGCACAATCACTGCAACCGAACTCAAGGAAAAACTTGATGAACGAGCAGCTGGCAAACGCGACTTTCTTTTGATCGACGTTCGTGAACCTGGCGAATATGAAATCGTAAATATTCCAGGAGCAGTGTTAATTCCAAAGGGCCGAATTCTTGATGGCAGTGCATTAGCTGAAATGCCACATGACAAGCCAATCATCTTGCATTGCAAGAGCGGTGTGCGTTCGGCTGAATGTCTAGCGGCTTTAAAGGGCGCTGGCTTTGCAGATGCAACTCACGTCGCTGGTGGTGTGCTCGCATGGGTCAATCAAGTAGAACCGCAAAAGCCAACCTACTAATCCTGATTCTGTGAGTAAACGCTCTCAAAATGAGGGTGCGGACTAGTCTTTGCCAATGACCAATATGCCCGAACCTGTTCGTGGTGTGCGCTTATCTAAAAATGAGCGTCGGGCGCTGCTAATTAGCGCTGCCCGAGAGGTCTTCGTGGCTTATGGCTATCACTCGGCTTCTATGGATGAAATCGCTGAGCGGGCTGGTGTTTCTAAGCCAGTTCTCTACCAGCACTTTGAGGACGGAAAGCTCTCACTTTACCTAGCCTTAGTAGACATCACAGGCAAAAACCTGATTTCAAAACTCCAAGAAGCACTGGCTTCAACCGCCGACAACCGTCAGCGTGTAGCGGCAACAATTTCGGCTTACTTTGATTTCATCGAAGATCCGGATGCCGCATACCGTTTGGTATTTGAATCGGACCTTTCAAACGACCCAATCGTTCGTGAAAAGATTGATTTCTACGAAGATGAATGCGCTGTATTAGTAAGCCAAGTTATTGCCGAAGATACTGGCCTTTCAGCCGAAGAGGCCATGATTTTGGCGATGGGCTTAACCGGTATGGCTGAAACTGCAGCTCGCCGTTGGTTGCGCGAAGGCAGCCGTGTTCCAAAAAGAATGGCAGTAAATCTTGTAAGTCGACTCGCATGGCGTGGTATCTCTGGTGTGCCACGCGCATCACATGCTCTACCTGAGACAGATTAGAAATAGGAAAATAAATGGAAATTCGTATTGGCGTTCAAAATTCAAACCGCGAAGTTGTGCTTGAATCAAATCTTTCAGCAGCTGATGTTCGCAAACTTGTGGACAGCGCTATTGCAAAACCAGAAGCTTTGGTTTTGGAAGATGAAAAGGGTCGCACAGTGATTGTGCCGGCTGGTGTTATTGCTTATGTTGATATTGCTGCATCTGATGTACGCAAAGTCGGTTTCTAAGAATTTATCTTGACGCAAACTTTTTCTGATTTCAATTTAGATTCACGGATTGTTGAAGCACTTTTCGCAGTCGGAATTAAAGAGCCTTTTCCAATTCAGTCTTTGACCTTGCCAATTGCGCTTGGTGGAAATGACATCATTGGTCAGGCTAAAACCGGTACCGGCAAGACTCTAGGTTTTGGATTGCCCCTGATCCAAAATGTTTTGAATGTTTCACAAAAAACGGATTTACCAAAAGCGCTGGTAGTTGTGCCAACTCGAGAACTTGCAACCCAGGTCGCAAGCGACTTAAACGCAGCCGCATCAAAAACTGATTTGAAAATTGCAGTTTTTTATGGTGGCAAGGCTTATGAACCGCAAGTTTCAGAACTAAATGCTGGTGTCGACATCGTGGTCGGGACTCCAGGCCGCTTGATTGACTTGATGAACCAAAAGATTTTGAAACTCAATGAGGTTCGAATGTTGGTCTTAGACGAAGCTGATGAAATGCTCGACATGGGTTTCTTGCCTGACGTAGAAAGACTTCTAAAGAACTTACCATCTTCAAAACAAATGATGCTTTTTAGTGCAACCATGCCAGGCCAAATCATTAGCTTGGCTCGTTCTCACATGAACAATCCAACTCATCTAAATGCCACTGATCCAAATGATGAATCATCTGTCGTGGATGCAATCGAACAACATGTTTGGCGCGCGCATCCGATGGACAAGACCGAATTGATTGGTCGCATTTTG
>JBEBBT010000125.1:0-7438 GCA_041158245.1 Actinomycetota bacterium
GGTGGTGTTCCGCTTGTTTCGGTTGCGCTGGTTATCGGCTTTTTAACCCTTCACTTCGTTGAGCGAATCTTTGGTGCACATGAACCAAATGATTCTGACTACGCGCATCACCACGAACATACACATGCTGCTGGGACACTAGGTGCGATCGCACTTGCGGTCCATGTTTTTCTAGATGGTGTAGCGCTGGCACTTGCATTTCAAATTGGTCAAACATTTGGCGTAGTCGTGACTATTGCAATTTTTGCCCACGCTTTTAGTGACGGCCTAAACACAGTTTCATTGGTTTTTTCAGGTTCAGAAAACCGTAATCGAGTAATTGGATTACTTTCGTTAGATGCAGTAGCTCGACTTTCTGGTGCATTGCTCGGAAATAGCATCCATCTTTCAGAAAACTACATTGCGCTTTATCTAGCTTTGTTTGCTGGCTTCTTGATTTATCTAGCTACTTCTCACATCTTGCCCGAAGCGCATGCCGACCATCCAGCCTCTTCGACCATGGTGGCAACTTTGATCGGCGTTGTTTTGATGTTCGCAATTTCCTCACTTGCGCATTCAACGCATCAAGAACATGCAAAACATTCAAATCAAGAAATCGAACAACATGCCTAGCTCATTTACTCGAACCACCAAGCAACGCAATTCAGTGATTGCGGTCCTGCGAGACCATAAAGGATTTATCAGCGCCCAAGAAATTCACAACTCGCTTAAAAATCAAGGAAGTTCGGTTGGGCTTTCAACTGTTTACCGAACTATGACCGCACTAACCACTTCTAACGAAGTTGATGTGATGTTGCGCGAAGATGGAGAGGCGCTCTATCGGCTATGCAGCACTGGCCATCATCATCACCTCGTGTGCCGAGTTTGTGGCACTGCCATCGAGATTCAAGCCGAGTTTGTTGAAGCGTGGGCGCACGACATTTCTAATGCACATGGATTCACGAATATTGATCACACCGTGGAAATCGTTGGAACTTGCACTAGTTGCAGCAAGTAAATCTAAGCTTTTCCGAACCTTCGATTTCGATTCGAATATTCAACAACCGCATTCCAGAGATTTTCACGATTGAAATCAGGCCACAAAGTTTCATCGAAAACAAGTTCAGCATAGGCAGCTTGCCAAAGTAAAAAATTGCTGGTGCGTTGCTCTCCCGAAGTTCGGATGAACAAATCCACATCAGGAATTTTCGGTTGATACAAATGTGATTGAATGGTTTTTTCGTTAATTTGTTCAGGATCAAGTTTTTTGGATTTCACAAGTTGAGCAATTTCTTTTGTTGCGTCCACGACTTCAGCTTGCCCGCCGTAATTCACGCACATAACCAGATTCAGTTTCGTATTTCGCTTAGTTAGTTCAACTGCAGTGTCTAGTTCATCAATCACAGTTTTCCAAAGACGTTTGCGTCTACCAATCCAATGAACACGAACTCCAAGTTCATTCAATTCATCGCGACGCCGTCTAATCACATCTCGATTGAATCCCATTAGGAACTTAACTTCTTCAGGTGAGCGCTTCCAATTCTCAGTAGAAAATGCGTATGCGCTTAACCAAGGTATTCCGAGTGCAAGTGCGCCATGCACCACATCCATCAACGCTGCTTCACCAGCTTCGTGGCCTGAAGTGCGGGGCAATTTTTGCGCCTGAGCCCATCTACCGTTTCCATCCATGACCACGGCTACGTGTTTAGGTAACAAGTTAGGAGAAATCTTTGGTGGTTTTGATTTAGCCAACGGACTCGTCCTTTCTGCGCTCTACGTGTTTTAAGGAACGAACTTCACGTTCAAGATGCCACTGTAAATGTGCTGCCACAATTCCAGTAGCTTCTTTGCGGTTTTTATCTAAAGAAGCATCGGCGGTTTCCCAATCGCCAGAAAGTAATGCTCCTAGCAAAGATAATGTTTCTGGCGCAGGTGTTGCGCTTCCTGGGATTTTGCAATCGCTGCAAAGCACACCACCGTTTGTAACAGAAAACCAACTGTGTGGTCCTTGTGAATCACACTTTGCGCAACGATCAAAAGAAGCAGCCCATCCTGCAAGCGACATTGATCTGATTAAAAAAGCATCCAGGATCAAACCTGGAGAATGTGATTGTTCAACCAGAGCCTTCAAGCCGCCATAGAAAAGTAGAAATTGCGCATTAGCTGGTTCATGATCGGCTGAAATAATTCGATCGGTTGTTTCAGCCATTGCAAGTCCCGCGGTCCACAATGAATAATCCTGTGAAGCCTGTGCACTAAAAGCTGCAACCGTCTCCACTCCAGTTACCGTGTCAAGGTTTCTTCCTTGATGCAGCTGAACATCCACCAAATTAAGTGGCTCAAGGCGTGCCCCAAACCGACTGTTTGATTTCCGTATCCCCTTAGCTACCGCTCTAACTTTTCCGTGATTTCGGGTTAACATCGTGATAATTCGATCCGCCTCACCTAACTTATTCGTATGCAGCACAATGGCTTGATCACGATAGGTCGGCATAGGGCTAATTGTGGTTGGCTAGAGCAAAAATCCCATGCTTATGGTGCCTTGTGTCAGGCAATCACGTAGATTTCAACGTATGGAACTTGATACCCGAATTTGGCGCCGCCTCGCAATTACCGCAATTGCAATTTTTGCCGTATACCAACTGTCGTTGCAGTTCATTGGGATGACTGGAAATTTCTTGATGATGCTACTTATTGCTTGGTTGGTATCGATTGCGATGGAGCCAGTAGTTGCATGGTTTGAAAGCAAAGGTCGCCGCCGCGGTCTTGGTGCTGGTGTTGTCTTAATCGGATTAATTCTGTTTTTAGTTCTATTTTTTGCCACACTCGGTGGACTCATGTTTTCACAGCTTTCAGCAGCAGTAGCAGCCGCTCCAGAAGTTATTACATCGGCGATTAATTGGGCCAATAGCACTTTTGATTTGAATTTAGATTCAGCAAAACTGCTAGATCAATTAAACATCAACTCAGCCGACACAACTTCCTTGGCGACAAATCTTGCGGGAGGTCTACTTTCGATTATCTCAAGTTTGTTCACCTTCCTTTTCGATTTCCTAACTATCATGGTTTTTGCATTTTATTTTTCTGCAGATGCACATCGAGTACGCCGATCAATCGCTTCATGGTTGCCAGCTGACAAACAAAAAATCTTCGTAACCGTATGGGAGATTGCGGTGAAAAAAACTGGTGGCTTTGTGATTTCAAGAGTTGCGCTTGCCACAATCAGTGCAGTAGCTCACAGTATTTTCTTTGCGGTGGCAGGAATTCCTTATTGGTTGCCGATGGGAATCTTCGCAGGTTTATCAGCGCAGTTTGTTCCATCTGTCGGTACATACATTGGAATTATTTTCCCAGCGCTATTTACTTTGGGTGATGATCCAATCAAGGTCATCTGGATCGTTTTGTTTGCAACTGTTTACCAACAGATTGAAAACTATGTTTTAGGCCCAAGAATCAGTCGCCGGACAATGGATTTGCACCCTGCAATCGGTCTTGGGTCGGCCTTCATTGGCGTGGCCCTGTTTGGGCCAATTGGCGCATTTATTGGTGTTCCGATTGTGGCTGGGGTAATTGCGGTAGCTAGCACTTACGGCAAGCGACATGAATTAATTTCGGAACTATCTTCAGATAACGGAATTGAAGCAGCTGCTGACTAGAACCCTAAGCGGTTCAACTGCTTGGGATCGCGCTGCCAATCGGGTGCAACTTTTACCCGTAAATCCAGGTAGACCTTAACGCCGAGAAGTTTTTCAATGCTGTGACGAGCAGTTTGTCCAACTTCTTTTAGACGAGCACCTTGCTTGCCGATAATAATTCCTTTTTGGCTGTCGCGTTCAACAAATAAAAATGCGTGGATGTCCAACATTTTTTTATCTTCACGAAGTTTCATTTCCTCAATCACGATCGCAATTGAGTGTGGAAGTTCATCGTGTACACCATGTAAAGCTGCTTCTCGAATGAGTTCAGCAACTAGCGCTTCGTCGGTCTCTTCAGTGATTTCACCAGAAGGATAGAGAGCCGGACTTTCTGGCAACATAGAAATCAATACCGATTTCAATGTATCAAGGTTGTGACCTTTTATTGAACTAATTGGGACTATGTGCTCCCAATTCCACTCCAACTTTGTTGCAAGTTCTTGAAGCTCTAAAAGCCGCTTGGCAATTTTCTCTTTACTAACAGTGTCGGTTTTTGTAAGTAAAGCTATTTTCTTCGTGCGCTTCATTTCCTGAATGTCTTGGGCAATCATGCGATCGCCAGGGCCGATTGGTTGATCTGCCGGGAAACACATTGCAATTACGTCCACATCTGCCCAAGTCGTACGAACTAATTCGTTTAATCGCTTGCCAAGCAAAGTTCGTGGACGATGAATCCCTGGAGTGTCAACCAAAATTATTTGACCATTTTCTTCATGAACAATTCCACGAATTACATGTCGAGTTGTTTGCGGCTTATCAGAAGTAATTGCGACCTTGCTACCCACAAGTGCGTTGGTCAGTGTGGATTTTCCAGTGTTTGGTCTGCCAACAATGCAAACAAAGCCAGCCCGAAATGTCATTCAGCCGACTCCTTTGCGCTACTGACTGCCAACATAGACAGTGAAACTGCAATCAGAGTACAGCCAAGAGCACTCAAAGCCGAAATCTCCTCGTGCAAGATCACCATACCTAAAAATGTTGCAGCTAATGGTTCTGCCAGATTTAAAGTTGAAACCGTTCCGGCTGAAAGATTTGATAACCCAATTCCAAACAGCACGTACGCCAAAGTTGTCGCACCAAGTCCCAACCAGAGTGCTAACCAAATTCCATTTCCCTGAAGCGCTTGCCCTACCTCATTTCCGCTGATTAACAACAAAGCAATTGCGCCCACACTGAACGAAACTGCGAGGACTGAAGTTGCAGCGATTCCATTTTGTGAAAGTTTTACGCCTACCACGGTGTAAACCGCATAAGCCGCACCTGCGCAGACAGATGCAAGTACTCCAGTTAAATTAATTTTTGAGTCTTGCAACCCCGACCAACTCAAAACTACCAAACCGCTCACCGCAATGAATGTTGAACGCCACCACATTGAAGAAGGCCGATTCCCCTGCCAAAACCAGGACAACAATCCCGCCATCAAGGGGGCTAGGGCTAGTGATGCCAAGGTTCCGATAGCAACACCAGTCAGGCCAGTACCAATAAAGAAGAATGCTTGGTATGCCGCGACTCCAAGTCCCATAATCCAAATAGTTTTGTTCCGAATAAGAGTTAGATAAGAAAAATCTTTAACAAACAATTTTGCAAAAACCAGCAGCCCCATGGCACCAATTGCGAGCCGTAATGTGGCAATTGAAATTGAGCTCGCTTGTACCCCACTCAATTCGCGGGAGGTTGCAGATGTGGCAAAAAGCAAGGCTGCAAATAAGACTGCAGCTATAGCTTTTCGTTTGTTTAGCATTAACTAATTACCGCGAGCACTTCACCTTGTGCATCACAAGTGATCACAATTCCGGTTTCAAGTAATACAGATTTAATTTGAGAAAGGTCTAGCTCTTCGTCACCCAAGACGCATACTGCTTCAAACTTTTTTGCCCCGGCTGACAATGCAGTTGCGATTGCTAGTTCTGCTGAATCAAACTTTCTACCTGAGAATTCAACGGTGGCAGCCGAATAGGTTCTGCCATCAGTGTCCCTAACACAGGTTGCGGATGGTGCACCAATTCGTGCGCGCGCACCTTTTGCCAAAGTGACAAGTTTTTGATCTTCAGCACTTAGTTCAGTCATCTTCATCCTCAGTTTGCACTATTTTTTCGACCAAAAGACTTCCGACTCGATTACGTCTTCCAGCAACAGTCTCTGCTGTCAATTTCCAACCGTCAATGTTTATTGTAGATCCTGGAATTGCAACTCTTCCGAGTCGTGACGCAAGTAAACCGCCAACGGTGTCTACACCTTCTTCATCTGAATCTAGATCGATTTGAATCAACTTGCCTAGATCTTCAATATGCAAACGTGAAGAAATTCGATACGTGCCCTCATCTAGTTTGATGATTTCCTCTTCTGCAGTGTCGTGCTCATCCGCAATTTCGCCAACAATCTCTTCGAGAATGTCCTCAATGGTAACCAACCCGGCCGTGCCGCCATATTCATCAATTAGAACCGTTAGATGAACGCGCTCTCGTTGCATATCTTTAAGCAAGTCGTCGGCAAGTTTTGAGTCAGGTGAAAAAGTTACTGGTCTCATTAAAGTATCTACACGCTCAGTTTGCTGGGCATCACTATGTTCAAAAATTCGCTTTGCAACATCTTTGATGTAAATCACACCGACAACATCGTCAATATCTTCACCAATAACTGGAATTCTGGAGTAACCGGATCTCAAACTGAGCGAAAGCGCCTGCCGCAGTGTTTTGGTGCGTTCAATCCACACCATTTCTGTTCGCGGCACCATTACTTCTCTTGCTACCGTGGCACCTAATTCGAATACTGAGTGAATCATCTCTTTTTCGCTGGCTTCAATGACTTCGTCACTGATTTGATCCATCATTTCACGGATTTCCGCTGTACTAGCAAAAGGTCCTTCGCTATATCCCTTACCTGGTGTGACAGCGTTTCCTAAAACAATAAACAAACGTACGAATGGATTAAGAATTCGACTCAACAAACTAATTAGGCCGGCTGAACTTAAAACATAACTTTCAGCATTTTGTTTGCCAAGCGTACGAGCCCCAACCCCGAAAATAACGAAGCCAATCAAAGCAAGAAAAGTGATAGCTGCGATATCTTGCAACCAATTTGATTCTAGATGAATAATCGAGTTGCTGAACCTAAAAACAAACAAGCTAGAAGCTGCAAGACCAATTGTGTACAGCAATTGAAACGTGTTGATGTATCTCGCTCGGTTTGGCCCTACATACTTGAGAAGTTTGTTCATCTGCTTTGGTTTGTCGCCGTACATTTCTTCAATTCGGGCCGCAGATAGCTTCGTGAGGGCAGATTCAATTGCGCTGAAATACGTGGTGAGTAATACTGAAATACTCAAAAGAATTGGTTCCATTATTTACCTCCCGAACTCTTCATCGCATTCAGAATCTCATTTTGCAATCCAAACATAACTCTATGCTCTTCAGGTTCTGCGTGGTCATGACCCAGCAAATGCAAAATTCCGTGTACTAAGAGCATGTCTAGTTCAGTTGCTGTGTCTTGATTGTTTTCCGAAGCCTGCTTCTGAGCAAACTCTGGGCAAAGGACAACATCGCCAAGAATTCCAGGTTCGGCGACTTCACCTTCATTAGGGATGCGCAATTCATCCATTTCAAAGGACAAAACATCGGTAGGACCAGGCTCATCCATATGCTCCAAGTGAAGGCGTTCCATCTCATCCAAATCCACAAGTGCGATTGAAAGTTCGGTTTCAGGATTCATCCGCAAATGCGCTAACGCAAAGGCTGCAGTCTTGACTAGTCTGCTTTCATCAACTT
>JBEBBT010000126.1:0-11892 GCA_041158245.1 Actinomycetota bacterium
GCAGAACTTCCAGCCGGTAGAAGTCCGATTAGTACTCATGTGGTTCCAGCACAGGAAAAGCCAACCCATCTTGCACGCGTTTGGGAACGAATTCGTGAAGAAGTAGGAAAGGGCCATCAGGCGTACGTGGTTTGCCCAAAAATTTCTGCTCAAACAAATCCTGATGAGGATTCTGATACAGAAATTCCTGTGAAAGGAAAAGCAAATGTTGAAGAGATGTTTCACTATCTTTCAACCGGTCCGCTTGCAGGATTGAGAGTTGCTCAACTGCATGGTGCGCTTGCGAGTGACGTAAAAGACGATGTGATGCAGAGTTTTTCTCTCGGGGACATTGACGTTTTGGTCGCCACCACCGTCATTGAAGTTGGTGTGGATGTGCCAAATGCAAGTGTGATGGCAATTGTTGATGCAGAATATTTTGGAGTCTCGCAGTTACACCAACTTCGTGGTCGAGTCGGTCGCGGCAAAGTTCCAGGACTTTGTTTGTTGGTTACTAACTCCGATGCCGAGAGTGCATCTAGAGAAAGACTAAATGCGGTTGCTAGCACCCTTGATGGTTTTGAATTATCACGTATCGATTTAGAACAAAGACGAGAAGGAGATGTGCTCGGCACTTCCCAGAGTGGTCGAAGGTCAGGACTTCGTATGCTTCAAGTTGTGCGAGATGAAGATGTGATTGCAAAAGCGAGAGAAATTTCTTGGCAGCTCTTAAAACAAGATCCAGATTTGAAAAACAATTTAGGTTTGGCAAAACGCATCAAAGAAATTCAACTAGATGAGAAGTCTGAATATTTGGAGAAAGCCTGATGACAAGGATTATTGCAGGTATTGCCAAAGGTCGAAATCTAAGAGTTCCGCCATCAGGCACTAGGCCAACTTCTGACAGAGTTAGGGAAGCGGTTTTCACATCTCTCACAAGTCGGCTTGGAAACTTTGCTGAATTATCGGTATTGGATCTTTATGCGGGTAGTGGCGCTTTCGCACTTGAAGCCATGTCGCGTGGAGCCGCAAATGCGGTGCTGGTTGAAAAGCATCCCGCGACCGCAAGTGTGATTAAAGAAAATGCAAAAATTACTGGCTTTGATGTAGAGGTAAAAACTTCTGATGTAAAAACCTACTTAAACTCGAGCGCCACCATGAAATTTGATGTTGTCTACATAGATCCGCCATATGACCATTCAAATGAAGAGGTGGAGCAAGTGCTCAAACTTCTGATCGAAAACGGTTATCTTGCGCAGGAATGCATCGTGGTGGTTGAGCGAAGCGCAAGAGGTGAGCAGTTCACTTGGCCAGAGGGATATGAGCAGGTTCAAGAGCGTTCATACGGAGAAACTTTGGTCAAATCGGGCGTTTGCTAGGTTTCGCCCATGCGTAATGCGGTCTGTCCAGGCTCTTTCGATCCTGTGACCAATGGACATCTAGATGTTTTCGAACGGGCTAGTGCCATGTACGACAACGTGACCATTGCGGTACTCACGAACAGCTCAAAATCTGCACTCTTCACAATTGAAGAACGGATGAATTTCATCTCGCAAGCTTGTTCGGCCTGGACGAATGTCAAAGTGGTTTCTTTCCAAGGTTTGCTAGTTGATTTTTGCAAACAAAATGACATCTCAATAATTGTTAAAGGACTGCGTGCTGTATCTGACTTTGATTACGAATTGCAGATGGCACAGATGAATTACCGATTAGCAAAAATTGAAACATCTTTTATTGCCACTAATCCAGAGTACGGATATTTATCTTCCTCACTCATCAAAGAGATCAGCCGTCACGGTGGGGATGTAAGTGGCCTAGTTCCAGAAGAAGTTTTAGCTGCACTTAAGGCGAAATCCACACAAGGAGGAACCAAATGAAAGCAAGTTCACTAGTAGAAGAATTAATTGACATAATCGAGTCTGCAAAGAACATGCCGCTTTCTCAATCCTGTGTAATTAATCGTGGCGAAGTTCTTTCACTTCTCGAAGAAATTCAAGATGCACTTCCGCGTGAATTTTCACAAGCAGCTTCTTTGCTAAATGAGCGCGATGGTGTTTTGCAAGATGCTGAAGCCGAAGGGCAGCGCATTATTGAAATCGCAAAAGCCGAAGCTCGCGCCATGGTTACCGAACAAGCGATTTACAAAGAAGCCTTGAAGTCAGCCGAAATTTTGACACAGGAAAACGAGATGGAAATCTTGAAGAAGCGTCGCGAATTGGATGACTACATTGACGCGAAGTTGGCCGCTTTCGAGGCCGCTTTGGTTAAGACGCTTAATGCAGTTCAGGCAGGAAGGGAACGGACAGCCGTTCGACTCCAAAGTGAATTGCTGCATGATTCTGAGAGCCAAGACCCAGGTAATTTCTTCGGAGACTGGCAAGACCCTCGCGCATAAGGCGCATAAACCTGCGGTTTTGGGGATACCGCCCATTCTCAGGTATCTTTCGCCCTCGGTCTACAGGGCCAAGACCTGCAACTGACTGTCATTGTGAGGACCTGTGAACACGCTCGATCCGCGCTCAGCGCTGGTGCTCGACACCCACGAACTGGGACGTCGTGCGGGAGCGATGTTCAAAAAGTCCATCACAGCGCCAGCCCCAGACAATCTTGGCGACGATGTCATCGGCATTCAAGCTGGTTCTGAGATCACGCTGAACATTCGGTGTGAATCAGTAATCGAAGGAATGTTGGTTTCGGGAGATGTGATTGCCAAAGCAACTGGACAATGTTCTAGATGCCTCGATCCAATCGCGTTTGACTTAACTGTTCCGGTTCAAGAACTTTATGAGTTCGAAGAATCAGAAAACGATGATGAAGAAACCTTAAAACTTGAGGGCGATCTACTCGACCTCGAGCCGGTGGTACGAGATGCACTTGTGCTTTCCTTACCGCTTGCACCACTTTGCGATGAAGAATGTTTGGGACTTTGTTCCGAATGTGGAATCAGGTTAAGTGAAGCGCCAGACCACAAACACGAATCGGTAGATTCAAGATGGCAAGCTCTACAAGGTTTGCTAGATGAAAAGAAGGAAGGCTGACCTCGATGGCAGTACCAAAGCGCAAATCTTCACGCTCTAACACTCGCGCTCGTCGTTCACAGTGGAAAACATCTGCTGCAACACTTGTGACTTGCGATCGTTGCCGTGCACCTAAGTTGCCACACCGTGCATGCGGTAACTGTGGAACTTATGACAAGCGTCAAGTTCTAGACGTTTAATCTCTAAAGTTTCAGCGCACCCGTGCCTTCATTTGAACGCGGGTGCGCTGATGTTTTATTGACTAAAGTTTGACTTATGAGTGAAATCCGAATCGAAGCTGTGCGAGCAGCCGTATCTAAAGTTATGGATTTGCCACTTGATGTTCTCGTTGGTTCAACGCCACTAGATGACCTCGGTGTGGATTCAATCGCTCGAATTGTGATGGTTGATGTGATTTTGGAAAAACAGCCAGACTGGCAGATTCCGGCGCAGACCATAAAGTACTCAAAAACAATTGAAGAATTTGCAAATGGAATAGATACGGGGCAGAGCAATGGCTGATATGTCAGAACTTCGCGCCCGATTGGGATTTGATGTCGGCGATGATTTGCTGACATTGGCAATGACCCACCGCTCATATTCTTATGAAAATGGGAATATTCCAACGAATGAACGTTTGGAATTCCTTGGCGATTCGGTACTTGGATTGATTGTTACTGACACCCTTTATAAATTGCATCCAGATGTGCAAGAAGGGCAATTAGCAAAGTTGCGGGCAGCTGTCGTAAACGCACGCGCACTTGCAGAGGTTGCGCGAACTGTTGGGCTTGGCGAATTTTTACTTCTAGGTCGCGGTGAAGAAACAACTGATGGCCGATCTAAGCCTTCGATTTTGGCAGACACTTGCGAAGCTGTTATCGGTGCGGTTTATTTGAGTGGCGGATTCGAATGGGCTGGCGCACTTGTTCATCAGTGGCTAGATCCATTGATAGATGTAGCTGCAACTCTTGGTGCAGGCTTGGATTGGAAAACTAGTTTGCAGGAATTAACTAGTGAAAAAGAACTTGGCGCTCCGCTTTATATGATTGAAGAGTCAGGTCCAGACCACGCAAAGCAATTTACCGCCCAAGTAAAAATTGGTGACCGGCTTTACGGAAATGGAACTGGTCGAAGCAAAAAGGAAGCCGAACAGCAGGCTGCTGCAACTGCATTTCAAATACTCTCTGAACAAAACTAATCATGCCTGAATTACCCGAAGTTGAAACCGTACGTAGCGGACTTGCCGCAAATGTTTTAGGCGCAACAATTTCGGATGTAAAAGTTTTTGAAAATCGTTCAATTCGACAACACGACAAGGGCATAAAAGATTTTCAATCGCAACTAGTAGGAAACAAAATTCTTTCAGCTGATCGCCGTGGGAAATTCATGTGGTTGCAACTTCAAAATGAAAATCGAGATGACGCGCTTGTGATTCATCTTGGTATGAGTGGGCAGGTGTTGCTGCACAAAACATCAGAGCTTGAAAAGCACGCACGGGTTGTTTTTGATTTACAGGGCAAGCGCAACAAACAACTCACCATGAGATTCGTGGATCAACGGATGTTCGGCGGAATGTTTTTGGATTCTTTGATTCAGACTCCAGAGGGTGATTTACTTCCGAGTCGAGTTACACATATCGCCCGAGATTTATTTGACCCATTTGTTGATGACGACGAAATTGTTGCTGAAATTCTCAAACGAAAAGCCGGAATCAAGTCGTTACTTCTAAATCAGTCAATTGTTAGTGGAGTAGGAAACATTTATGCCGACGAGGCGCTTTGGCAGACCAAACTCCACTACCTGACTCCGGGCTCGAGGCTGAAAGCATCACAGGTAAGCCAAACTTTGAGTGCGCTTCGTGAGATCATGCAAAAGGCCATTGCCGCTGGTGGCACCTCATTTGATGAGCAATATGTGAGAGTAAACGGCGAGAGTGGCTGGTTTGAGGTGGAGTTAAACGCATACGGGCAGGAAGGTGAGCCTTGTGCCCGCTGTGGCCGCCAAATTGTGCGTGAAGCCTGGGCTAATCGGTCCTCCCACCGATGCCCAAGGTGCCAACCTGCCCGAAATCTCGGTGGGTAGGGTTTGCCCCTAATTTGAACTTGGCCTTGGCCTAGGAGTGTGAGCGGTGTATCTCAAAAGTTTGACCCTCAAAGGGTTTAAATCTTTTGCATCCTCAACGACTCTTGAGTTTGAACCGGGCATTACCTGTGTGGTTGGCCCAAACGGTTCTGGTAAATCAAATGTGGTTGACGCCCTTGCCTGGGTTATGGGTGAGCAGGGAGCGAAATCCCTTCGCGGTGGCAAGATGGAAGATGTCATCTTTGCTGGAACCGTCGACAAAGCGCCACTAGGTCGCGCTGAAGTAATTTTGACTATCGACAACTCTGATGGTGCACTCCCCATCGATTACACCGAAGTAACTATCTCTCGAATCATGTTTCGAAATGGTGGTTCGGAATACGCTATCAACGGCGAGCCTTGCCGCCTATTAGACATTCAAGAATTGCTTTCCGACTCGGGTATCGGCCGCGAAATGCACGTAATCGTTGGACAGGGCCAGCTCGATTCAATTTTGCATGCAACTCCAGAAGATCGTCGTGGCTTCATTGAAGAAGCAGCTGGTGTCTTAAAGCATCGCAAACGTAAAGAAAAAGCACTTCGCAAACTTGAAGCAATGCAAGGAAACTTGCTTCGCCTAAATGACTTAACCACTGAACTTCGACGACAGTTAACTCCGCTTGGAAAGCAGGCTGAAGTTGCACGTCGCGCCCAAGTGATTCAAATTGATGTAAGAGATTCAAAATCTCGACTATATGCGGATGATTTGTTGCAGTTGATGAATTCATTGGCTGCCGAAGTCGCCGATGAAACTGCATTGCGCGAACGTCGCTCTGAAGTAGAAAACTCCTTATCAGACTTGAAATCTCGTGAAGCGGTTCTTGAAGCCGAAATTCGTGCAGATGCGCCATTGATTACAAAGGCGCAAGAGAATTGGTTCAAACTTTCAGGATTGCGCGAGCGGTTCTTAAGCACATCCACTTTGTCACAAGAACGTATTCGAATGCTTTCTCCAGTCGAGGAAGAAGTTGCTGGCCGTGACCCTGAAGAATTAGACAACGAAGCGCGTACGGCTCGGATTGAGGCTGAGAGTCTTACAGCCGAAGTTGAATCTGGCCGCAACATTTTGCTAGATGCAACAAAGACTCGAAGCGAAACAGAAGCTGCATTAGCCGAAGAAAACCGTCGCATTCAAGAAATGCAAAAAGCGGCGGCAGATCGCAGGGATGGATTAACTCGTTTAGCGGGTCAAATCGATGCGATGAAGCAACGCATCGAAACCCGTAAAAATGAAATTGAAAAATTACGTGCACAAATTGCAGGTGCGAAAGAGCGAGCCGAAAAAGCGCAACGCGAATTTCAAGCTCAAGAAAGCAAAATTGCTGGGCTTTCGGCAGGTGAACAAAATCTAGACGCTGACTACGAAAAAGCTCATAAAGAATTCGTGGAAGCTGAAACAGCGCTTTCACATTTACAGCGCGAAGAAACTACCGCTGAACGAGATCGCGTAACTCTTACTGCCCGGATTGAAGCGCTCGAAATGGCCGCTTCAAAAGCTGGTGGAAGCTCAGCCCTATTAGCAGCGAGTGAAAAAGTTTCAGGAATTCTTGGAACTGTTGCGGCATTAATCTCCGTCAAGAGTGGTTATGAAGATGCAGTAGCCACTGCACTTGGCGATTCAGCAGATGCAATCGCAGTTAACAGTGTTGACTCAGCACTCACTGCGATGAAACTTCTTAAAAATGACGCAGCGGGTCGTTCAGGATTTGTGATTTCTGATGCAAACGATATCGGCGAAGATCCGGTCAGCCGCAGACTTCCAGATGGCGCCGTGATGGCAATCGATGTTGTTGAATGCAATGAGTCTTTGCGAAAGTCGCTGAAAGTTTTATTACGCGGTGTAGTGATTGTTGAAGACCTAGATGTTGCTCGACAAATTGTCATGGAAAGACCAACCGCTACCGCAGTTACCAAATTTGGTGACATTCTTGGTAGAACTAGCGGTGCTGGTGGCTCATCGAACGCTACTTCTCTTCTGCAGATTCAAACCGCTTTAAATGAAGCGAAAGCTGCTAGAGATAAAGCGATTCACGATGTCGAGCGTTTGAAGTTTGAACAAATTGCAGCAACCGAAAAACTTAATGCAGCGCAAAAAGTTGCAGATGCATCCCTAGCAGTTTTACACGACTCAGATGCACATTTTGCTGCGGTTGCAGAATCTCTTGGACAACTTAGCACCGAGGTCCGAAATGCGAATGCAGAAGCAGATCGTTTGGAAAATGCGGTTGCTTCTTCAGAAGCTGCAATCATCGCGGATGAACAAAGTTTGGCTGAACTAAATTCTCGACTTACTGCTGCTGAAATTTCAAACGACGATGTCGAGCCAGATACTTCTCTTCGCGATGTCCTCGCAAACGATGTTGAACTTCAACGTCAAAAAGAAGTTGATGCTCGTCTGCAAGTGCGCACCAGTGAAGAACGGCAACGCGCTGCAATTAGTCGCTCAGAAGAGTTGGAGCGCGCAGCTCGTGACGAACGTGAAAGCCGTCGCCGTTTTATTGAACGTAAAGAACGTCGGGCTCGCGAAGTCGCAGTTGCAACAGCGGTAGACAAAGGCGCACAAATCTCTCTTTCTTGGCTAGAAGTTGCACTTGAACAGGCTTCTGCAGAGCGCACTCAAGCTGAACTTGCTCGCGATGCTCGTGACATCGAAATGGCCGAAGTTCGAAACCAGATTCGAGATTTGTCAGCCGAATTAGACCGCTTAGTGAATGATGTCCATCGCGATGAAATGGCACGCACCGAGCAAAAGCTACGAATCGAAAATCTCGAAAACCGAATTGCCGAAGAGCTCGGGCTGGATGCTCAAACGTTAATTGCCGAATTTGGTCCAGACCAACTAGTGCCACCAACCCCACCGGCTCCTGGCGATGAGGTTGATCCAAACGCACCGGCGCCAGAACCATATCCATACGTTCGCGAAGAACAAGAAAAGCGCCTAAAGACTGCCGAAAAAGCTATGAACTTACTTGGCAAAGTTAACCCACTTGCGCTCGAAGAATTTTCAGCTTTGGAAGAACGCCATCGTTTCTTGAACGAACAGCTCGATGACCTTCGTAAATCGAAGAATGACTTGATGTCAATCGTAAAAGATGTAGATGAGCGAGTTAAAGAAGTTTTGACACAGGCGTATGAAGACACGGCGCGAGAATTTGAAGCAATCTTTGCCCGTCTATTTCCAGGCGGTGAAGGTCGTCTAGTTCTTACCAATCCAGATGACTTATTGGTTTCAGGTATTGAGGTGGAAGCACGTCCACCAGGAAAGAAACTAAAGCGCCTATCGCTTCTTTCAGGTGGTGAACGCTCATTAACCGCAGTTGCATTCTTGGTTGCTTTGTTTAAAGCGCGGCCAAGTCCGTTCTACGTGATGGACGAAGTTGAAGCGGCTTTGGACGATGTAAACCTTGGTCGCTTGATTGATGTGATGAAAGAACTTCAAGACAATTCACAGTTGATTGTGATCACACACCAAAAGCGCACAATGGAAATTGCCGATGCACTTTACGGCGTGACTATGCGTGGAGATGGTGTTTCTGCCGTTATCAGCCAGCGACTTTCCGAAATCCGCGACGAGTTCTAATCGCCATGTTGTTGCGAAAGTGGAAGAAAAACCAGGCTTCTGCTGAAGATACTGAATTAGAAAATTCGCCCACCCCAAAGAAAAAACTTGCTTGGAAAAGTGGCGCGTTGGCATCAGTTTTCAAATCAGCTTTTGGCAAAACAGATTTAGAAGCGCTCAATGACATCGAAGATGCATTGCTGATGGCTGACGTCGGAGTTGAAGCTACTTCAGAAATCATTGAAAGAATTAAAAAAGCTGCCGGCCGTGGGGCAGAAGCGAACGATTTACAAATAGCGGTACGAAATGTATTGCTTGAGATTTTGGCTGAACAGTCAGATCGAAGTCTGGGAATAAATGAAGAGGGTCAATCTGTCATAGTTGTGGTTGGAGTCAATGGAACCGGCAAAACCACCACCGTTGGAAAACTTGCATATCAATTCAACCAGGCGGGCAAATCGGTTGTGGTCGGTGCGGCAGATACATTTCGAGCAGCAGCTGCAGACCAGTTAGAAACATGGGCCGAAAGAAGTAACGCTGAAATTGTGCGCGGTCCTGAAAATGGTGATCCTGCTTCAGTCGCATTCGATACGGTTACAAAAGGTGTGGATCTTGGCTCAGATGTCATCATCGTCGATACCGCGGGCCGACTACACAACAAATCAACCTTGATGGAAGAACTTTCTAAGGTTGTAAGGGTAATTGAGCGAAAAGCGCCGATCACTGAAACTCTTCTGGTTTTGGATGCGACCACAGGTCAAAATGGGCTGAATCAAGCTGAAGTCTTTGCTAAGAGCGTTGAGCTGACGGGAATTGTTTTAACCAAATTCGATGGTACGGCCAAAGGTGGCATTGTTTTCGCCGTTCAACAGCGACTTGGAGTTCCCGTTAAGTTGATTGGGATCGGCGAAAGTGCCGAGGACCTGATTTCATTCGATGCAAATGAGTTTGTGGACTCACTACTCTCATAATTCAGCATTCTGAAACATCTGTAACATTCAAGATACAAATCTTTTACACAAAAGCCAGTTCTGTCACACTCTCGCAACTTGTTTGCACCCTATCTTGAAACACTTAATCGAGATATTTAGCCCGTACTTTCCACTACAAATGAAAGCGGGTGCAAAATGCCGGAACTAAATACCGGTGATACCGCGTGGGTGTTAGCCAGCGCAGCATTGGTCTTGCTAATGACCCCAGGTCTTGCCTTTTTCTACGGTGGCATGGTTAGAGCAAAGAGCGTCCTCAACATGATGATGATGTCATTTGCTTCGATTGCCGTCGTAAGCGTGCTTTGGGTTTTCTACGGATACTCATTAACTTTTGGTAATTCAGGTAGTCCTT
Source organism: Actinomycetota bacterium (assembly GCA_041158245.1). Classification (GTDB taxonomy): domain Bacteria; phylum Actinomycetota; class Actinomycetes; order S36-B12; family UBA5976; genus JAFMIT01. The sequence continues at coordinate 10,021 of JBEBBT010000126.1, forward strand.
GGATTGGATCATTTGATCTTTCTGGACTTTCAAGTGTTGTAAACGACCTAACCGCGAATGGAGCGATTTACCCAATTCCGGTTTTAGCGTTTGCAGCTTTCCAGTTGATGTTCGCGGTGATCACACCAGCACTGATTTCCGGTGCAATTGCGGATCGCGCAAAATTTGCAACTTGGGTGGTCTTTGTTGCAATTTGGGTAACCGTGGTTTATTTCCCAGTTGCTCACTGGGTGTTTGATTTTGGTGGTGAAGACACAACCGGCGCTGGATGGTTAGCTGGACAAGGTGTTCTTGACTTTGCTGGCGGAACAGCGGTTCATATCAATGCTGGTGCTGCAGGTCTAGCGCTCGCACTTGTACTTGGAAAGCGAGTTGGGTTTAAGAAAGAACCAATGCGTCCACACTCTTTACCACTAGTTCTTCTCGGTGCTGGATTACTTTGGTTCGGATGGTTTGGCTTTAATGCTGGATCTGCACTTGGTGCTAATGGAACTGCCGCTATTGCATTCATGAACACACAAGTTGCAACAGCTGCAGCTCTAGCCGGCTGGCTAATCGTTGAAAAAATTCGTGACGGTCATCCAACTTCACTTGGCGCTGCATCCGGTGCAGTCGCAGGTCTAGTAGCAATCACACCTGCTTGCGCTTTCGTGGCTCCATGGGCTGCTGTTGTAATTGGCTTGATTGCAGGCATCTTGTGTGCCCTTGCAGTTGGTCTCAAATACAAGTTCAACTATGACGATTCACTTGACGTGGTCGGTGTGCATTTGGTTGGCGGACTCTGGGGAACACTTTCAGTTGGTTTCTTTGCAACTACATCAATTACAAGCTGGGGTGCAAACGGTCTTCTTTACGGAGGCGGATCAGAGTTGCTCATCAAACAAGCCACTGGTGCGATTGCGGTTTTGGCTTACTCATTCATCGTGACGCTAATTCTCGGCTTCCTATTAGAAAAAACAATTGGTTTCCGCATTAGTCGCGATGAAGAAGTTGAAGGCGTTGACCTAACTTCACATGCAGAATCTGCATACGAAATCGATAATCGAGCCGGTGCTGGTCTTGGTGGAATTATCACAAGTAGTCGGTCGGAGGTCTGACATGAAATTAATCACTGCAATCGTAAAGCCATTCAAGCTAGACGAGATTAAAAGTGCGCTCGAAGGCCAGGGGATAAATGGTCTGACTGTTTCAGAGGCCAGTGGTTTTGGTCGTCAGCGTGGACACACTGAGGTCTATCGTGGCGCTGAATACACAGTCGATTTGATTCCAAAAGTTCGAGTTGAAATTTTGGTTGATGATGCAGATGTTGACAAGGTGTTGGATGCCATTGTTGCAGTTGCTCAAACAGGCCGAATTGGTGACGGCAAAGTTTGGGTAATTCCAGTTGAACAGGTAATTCGTGTTCGCACTGGAGAACGTGGATCTGCCGCTCTATAGGTCTACCGCTAAAGTCACTTTCCTCAAGGTTGGGGTGGATGAAAATCCACCCCAACCACCTCTCATGTTTTAAGTTGGTGAAATGTTTCTAGAACAGCGAAAGCTTTTAACTTCTTCGAATATTTCACCGTCAAAAGAAAATCGACTTGAACTAACTCAGGTCACAGATCAATGGCTAAGTTCACTCGCGAAATCTGCTGGTTTTGATAGTCACAAAGTTTCACTCGTAGCCGTAGGTGGTTACGGTCGCAAAGAATTGTGTGCTGGTAGTGATTTAGACATATTGCTTTTGCATCATCAAAATGAAAAACCTGAAGAAATTGCGCGTTTGGCTGACGCGATTTGGTATCCGATTTGGGATTCAGGTTTGTCACTCGATCACTCAGTTCGAGATATTTCGCAAGTTCGCAGAATGGCAACCGCTGACTTCAAAGT
>JBEBBT010000127.1:0-3056 GCA_041158245.1 Actinomycetota bacterium
CCGAAAGTGCGACTCCGTGTGCGGTTCCGCCCGCAACTGTGACAATCCAACCTTTGCCAGGAACTTTTTTGCGTCGGTATCCGCCCACATCACCTCGCGTAATTTCTGAAACAGAAAGCACGGTAGCTAATGTCTTGAGGGCATCACGATCACCAAGCCATAACTTAGAGCCAATACGAGAATGCATTGTTATGTCTGGATACTTTGTATGCAGTTCTTGTAAATGTTTGGCGCTTAGGTGGCTAACCCAAATGGAATTGACAAAGTGTGCGTTTATTTCTTGAAGTTGCGTGACCAGATCGACAATCAATAACAGGTCAGAGTTTTGAGCAGTAAGAGGAAAGTGAAACGTAATGCCTTCAATGTTGATTTGCTTTGTTTCCATCGCAGCAACGATTGCTGGCCAAAACTTAACAAGCTCATTTGATTTGAATCCAAAACGATTTAAATCCGTGACACATTCAAAAAGCACTCGCGTGGTGGTTGAAATATCTAGTGCGGCATGGAAAGACTCTTCGGAGGAAATAACGCGAATAACCCTATGACTCTCATTGGACTCTTCTAAGGACTTCCAAACATCGCAGGCAATTTCGTCTCGTGCATCGAACGGTTGAAGAACGAGGACATCAGCCGATGTCGATCGCAACATGGACTCTGCTTCGAAAATTGTTCCGACTGCAACTACCGAACTTTTCAAATCATCTGCAACGCTTCCGAGAAAGTCTTGTCCGAGTCCATAACCATTGCTTTTGATTACCGGAACAACATTCGATCCAACGCTTTCAAACTCAGCTTGAACGCTCGACAGATGCTTGCGCCAGCGCGGTGAATTGATTTCGATGCTGAAAGTCACAGTCTTAGCCTGCCAGAATTGATTGTTCAGATGGTGAACGGCGCACGGCCAATGCGATCAAAGTTGCAGTCGCAATCCAGTTGAGCAAGATGGCCAAACCGTATTCCCTTGAATTTACAACTCCATCTAGTGCTGGCTCGGTTAAGAACAAGAGGTATCGCCAAATGCAATAGAAATATAGTGTCTGGACTAAATTCCAAACGACGAATTGTTTGAGGCGTATCGCTGTGAGTGCAGCAATCGGTGCCAGCCAAATCCAAAACTGGGGTGAGTAGACCTTGTTGAAGAGTGTGAATACCGCGATGATGACAAAGACACCTGTTACGAAATCAATTCTGTTGCGAAATATATAAAGTGCCAAAGCGCAAATTCCGACCGCGATAAGTCCTAAAAGGTTCGCAGTATGAGTGGAAACGTCAATAGAGAACACATAATTCAACCCAAGCCACAGCGAACCAAAGTCAATTCCTCGAGTTGACGAAAATTTGTAGAACTCAAGCCAGCCTTCGTGAGCAAACACCATGAAGGGGGCATTGACCAACAACCATGTTGTAGTTGCGGCTACCAAAGTTTCCAAGCCAATCCGCATATTGCGTTTACGGATCACATCAATTGCAATCGGAATAAGGATCAAGGCTGGGAATAGTTTGGCGGCCGTACCAAGACCTATCGCAATTCCAGTGCCTAGCGCACTGTCTTTTTGCCACATGTGAATTGCAAAAATGGCGCACAACACAGCTAGTGCATCCCAATTGATACCGAGCGTCAAAAAGAGTGCTGGTGAAAATGCAAACCACCAGGCAGCATTTTTGTTTGCAGACTTGATCAGAGACATAACCCAGACTGCACTGCTGATCAGAATTACGTTAAACGCCCAGTTTGTATAAACAAATGGAGCTGCTGAGTCGCTATTGGAAAGAGCGTGTGAGATGAATGATGCAACCCACATCGTGATCCCTGTTAAGACTGGATACTCAAGATATTGACCTTCAAAACTGTTGAAGTATGGAATGAGTCCATCTGCGAAACCGCGTAAGAAATATAAAGGTCCAATATCGCTGTAACAAAGATTTTGATAGGTGAATGCGGTGCCACCCCAGCTAGAAGAAACACAAGTGTTTTTGAACAATAATCCTGCAATCGCTACTGCTGCGCCTACTAAAGCCACTAGTGGCATTCTGATTTTTGTCATCTTATTTAACTTCGACAATTCGAGACGATTGTGCAGGATTCGACATTGCGACGCTGAGAGTTTGCATTACTTCATCTGAACCTTGAATCGTCAAAAGTCGCACGCATCTTCTCATGGTTACAAATAGGCCGACCCATAAAGCAGCACTGATCACTGCGTAGAGCTGAAGAGAGATTCCTTTTCCATTTTCCACGCCAGCTTCGAATCTCAGCCAGACAGATGAAACATAAACTATCGAGACAAGTGAAAACCCAAGTAGGAATGATTTTCTTGGAATCGCCAACACTAAAACCCACAAGAGGTGTGTAAATATTTGCGGTGAGAGAGTTGGGCCTGTCAAGATTTGAATAATCACAAATATTGCGATGAGCGGTTCTAAACGAAAATCAAATGGAAGTTGACTTGCCCAACGAGCCACTACTCCGATTGCGAAAAGTCCAAGCAGCGCAATGAATGCATTTGAGGCTGGTTCGGATTCAGTGATGATCGACCAAATGAAAAGCGGACTTCCTTCGCCGGCGGTTAAATCTCCTTTATTGATGAGTGGCTGCCCGGCAAATACTCGTGGCAAACTCAAAACTATTGGCGTCACAATTGCTATTGAAGAAACTTTGATCATCGTTAAAGTTTCTTCTCGTCGATACTGATTTACTCCGTAGGCAACAAGCAAGATCAATACCCAGGCTCCAGATGCTGCGCCGATCCCAAGCGCCAAAGCAGAGAGCCCCGACCTTTGCCAATACCAAAACCACAAACTCAAAGCTGCAAACATCACCGAGATCATGTCTTCTGCCACAAACCAGATAAATGGCCACAGCGGAATCAACGCAAACATCGCAGCATCGAGCGGTCTCCATTGCCGAAGCTTGATTAGCACGATGGCCGTAACCATCATCGCTGAAACCAGAATCAATTGGAACAACACAATATGTGTTTTGAAATCTACGGGAATTAGAGAAATCGCCCACATGATTAATGCATTGAGTGGAGATTGATTTACACCGTTTTCAG
>JBEBBT010000128.1:0-11090 GCA_041158245.1 Actinomycetota bacterium
CATCGGGACAGAGTCTTGGAGCGTTCCTGCCAAGCGGAATCACAATTCGTTTAATTGGCGACTCAAACGACTATGTTGGTAAAGGTTTATCAGGTGGTCGTTTGATTATCCGACCAGCCGACAACGTTAGTTTCAAAGCTGAAGAAAATGTGATCGCTGGAAACGTATTGGCATACGGTGCAACCAGCGGCCAGATTTTCGCGCGCGGAATTGTGGGCGAACGCTGCTGTGTTCGAAACTCTGGCGCCACCATTGTGGTTGAAGGTGTAGGCGATCATGGTTGCGAATACATGACCGGTGGTCGAGTAGTAGTGCTAGGAAAAACAGGTCGTAATTTTGCAGCAGGTATGTCTGGCGGTATTGCATACTTGTTAGATCTAAACCCGACTTTGGTTAACACTGAAATGGTGGAACTCGAATCATTGAATGATGAAGATCAAAACTTCCTTCAAACAGTAATCCGCGAACATTTAGAAGAAACAGGATCCGAGGTTGCAAAGACACTGCTAGCTGATTGGTCAACTGCAGCTTCAAGATTCACAAAAGTAATGCCATCTGACTACAAACGAGTTTTGGCAGCCCAAGCGAAAGCTGAAGCTGAAGGGCGCGATGTAGTTGAAGCGATTATGGAGGCGGCACGTGGCTGATCCGAAGGGTTTTCTAAAAGCAGGGCGCGAAACCCCAAAGCGCCGCTCAGTTGATATTCGTATTCGCGACTGGAAAGAAGTTTACGAACCATTCGATGGTGAGAAACTAAACACTCAAGCCAGTCGTTGCATGGACTGTGGTATCCCGTTTTGTCACAATGGTTGCCCACTTGGAAACTTAATCCCAGAATGGAACGACCTTACTTACAAAAACAATTGGCAAGAAGCAATTGAACGTCTACATGCAACCAATAACTTCCCAGAGTTCACCGGTCGTTTATGCCCAGCGCCTTGTGAAACTGCGTGTGTTCTAGGAATCAATCAAGATCCTGTGACAATCAAGCAAGTTGAAGTCAGCATCATTGATCGCGCGTGGGATGAAGGTTGGGTCACACCACAACCTCCAACTCGGCATTCAGGTAAAACTGTTGCGGTGATTGGTTCTGGTCCTGCAGGTCTAGCTGCTGCTCAACAACTTGCCCGCGCAGGTCACACTGTTGCTGTTTATGAACGTGCAGATCGTCCAGGTGGATTGCTTCGTTATGGAATTCCTGAATTCAAAATGGAAAAGCGTCATCTAGATCGTCGAATCAAACAAATGGAAGATGAAGGTGTGAAGTTCCGCACTGGAGTTGATGTTGGAACTGACATCACTGCTCAAGATTTGATTGCACGTTATGACGCTGTTGTATTAGCAGTTGGCGCAACTGCATGGCGCGATCTAAATGTTCCAGGTCGAGATGCGGTTGGCATTTATCAGGCGATGGAATTCTTGCCACTTGCAAATCGGGTTTGCGAAGGTGACTTAGAAGAAACCACAATTTCAGCAGCTGGAAAAGATGTTGTAATTCTTGGTGGTGGCGATACTGGTGCGGACTGCCTTGGAACTTCTTTGCGACAAGGTGCACGCTCGGTGACGCAACTTGAAATCATGCCGCGCCCGTCGGATGAACGCCCATCTTCAAATCCATGGCCAACATATCCAATGGTCTACCGCGTTTCATCTGCACACGAAGAAGGTGGCGAGCGCGTCTACGCAGTTGCCACTGAAGAATTTCTTAAGGATGAAAACGGAAATCTGCGAGCACTTGCAGTCAGTGAAGTCGAATTCAAAAATGGCAAGTTTGAACCAGTTCCTGGAACTCGCCACGAGATTCCTGCCCAGTTGGCATTTTTAGCGATGGGCTTTGTGGGTCCTGAGCAAGGTGCATTAATCGAACAATTTGGGGTAGAGCTAGATGCTCGATCAAATATCAACCGGGATTTGGGATACAAATCCAATATTGATGGGGTGTTCGTCGCTGGTGATGCCGGCCGTGGTCAGAGCCTGATTGTGTGGGCGATTGCCGAAGGTCGCTCTGCTGCAAGTGCGGTTGACCGGTACTTGACCGGCTCAACACAGTTGCCAGCCCCTATCCTTCCCTCTGCAAGACCACTAACCATTTAACGAAGAAAACTAACGAGAGTCCCGAAAGGACAAAGCAGTGCGCCGCGCCAAAATTGTTTGCACATTAGGTCCATCAGCCGAAACTCCAGAGGCTGTTAAGTCTTTGATCCTGGCAGGTATGGACGTTGCACGCCTAAATCTTTCACACGGGGACTACTCAGAACATCTCGCTCGTTATGAAGCGGTTAGAAAAGCGGCCGATGAAACTGGTCGCGGAGTTGGTATTTTCGCTGACCTTCAAGGACCAAAAATTCGCACTGGTCGATTCAAGAATGGCAAAGAGACTTTAAAGCAAGGTCAGAAATTCACCATCACCATCGATGACATTGAAGGTGATAACGATCGCTGCTCAACCACCTTCAAAGGATTGCCAGGCGATGTAAAACCAGGTGACATGATTTTGATTGATGATGGTCGAATCTCTTTGCGTGCAACTGAAGTTACTAAAACAGATGTGGTAACTGAAGTAGTTGAAGCTGGTGTAATTTCAAACAATAAGGGCATCAACCTTCCAGGTGTCGCAGTGAGCGTTCCTGCACTTTCAGAAAAAGATGTTGACGATTTGCGTTGGGCATTGCGCACTGGCGTTGACATGATTGCGCTTTCGTTCGTTCGAAACGCTGCTGACGTTCGCGACGTTCATCGCATCATGGATGAAGAAGGAATTCGCGTTCCAGTAATTGCAAAAATTGAAAAACCACAAGCAGTTGAAAATCTTGAAGAAATCGTCGATGCATTTGATGCAATCATGGTTGCGCGCGGTGACCTCGGTGTTGAGTTGCCGCTAGAACAAGTTCCACTAGTTCAAAAGCGTTGTGTTGCTGCAGCTCGTGCGGTTGGTAAACCTGTAATCGTCGCAACTCAAATGCTAGATTCAATGATTACCGCATCTCGTCCGACTCGTGCTGAGGCAAGCGACGTTGCTAATGCGGTTCTTGATGGTGCTGATGCCTTGATGTTGTCTGGCGAAACATCTGTTGGTGAACATCCAAACTTGGTTGTAGAAACTATGGCTCGCATTATTGAACACGTAGAAGAAGAAGCTTTAGATCGTCTTCCAAAAATCAAAAAAGATCCGACCACTAGCACCGCTCGTGCAGTTACTCATGCTGCAACAGTTGTTGCCCAAGCAGTAGATGCATCATTCTTGGTTGCGTTTACCGAAACTGGTCTTTCAGCAAGATTGACATCCCGTCACCGCAACAAGACCCCACTTTTGGCTTTCACTTCCGTTCCACGCACCCGCTCGCAACTCGCATTGGTTTGGGGTGTTGAAACTTTCCTGGTGAAGCCGGTTCAACACACCGACGAAATGGTTTTGCAGTTGGACAAAGCGCTACTCGACATTAATCGAGCAACCGTGGGCGAAAAGATTGTGCTAGTTGCAGGCGTGCCACCAGGAGTTCCTGGAACTACTAACGGTATGCGTGTGCACGTTATCGGCTCACAGCGCGCCGGCATTTAATCAGCCTATTGCCCCAATTGGTTACTCTCCGTAAGGTTGAGGCTATGACGGAACTGACTAAATCTGACGATTATTCGTTGTCTCTGGGTGCGCGTTTACGCACCATCCGTCAACAGCAAGGTTTGAGCCTTCAAGCCGTCGAACAACGCTCAAAGGGAAAGTGGAAAGCGGTAGTTGTCGGTTCCTACGAACGTGGAGATCGAGCCATCACCGTTGCCAAATTAGCCGAACTTGCAGGTTTTTATGGCGTGCCGGTAAGCCAGTTGCTTCCAGAAGGTTCCGTTAGAAATCAAAGTGGGCGTAGTTCGCGCAAAATCGTGATTGATTTAGAGGCGATGGGGCAGATGCCAGCCGAAACGGTTGGGCCGCTTGTTCGGTTTGTGGCTGCAATCCAAGATAAACGCGGCGACTACAACGGTCGAGTGCTTACTGTGCGTGCATCCGACCTTGAGACTTTAGCTCTTCTTTTTCAAACTTCGGTGGACGAAGTGGTCGACAGGCTGACAAATTGGTCGGTCATCCATTTAGCTAACTAGCCGCTGTTAGTATCCGCCCATTACATTCCTTTAAAGCTCGTCCTGTGAGGCGAGGAAGGGGTCAAGCAGATGTCTGCTACGCCAAATCTGGTGCTCGAAAGCACCGAAATATCGCGCATAGTTTCGCGCATTTCTCATGAAATCGATGAACGCACCAAAAGTGCAACTGATGTTGTTTTGCTCGGCATTCCCACACGAGGAGTTCTACTCGCAAATCGAATTGCGAAAAAACTCAGTGAAATTCAAAATCGTGAAATTGCTGTCGGTTCTCTAGATACCACAATGTATCGCGACGATTTAAGAATGCAGCCAGCTCGGGCACTTATGCCAACTGATATTCCCGGAGATGGGATTGACGGGAAGCTGGTTGTTTTAATTGATGACGTTTTGTTTTCTGGTCGCACTATCCGCGCAGCCCTTGATGCTCTGAACGAAGTTGGCAGACCACGGGCCGTGCAACTCGCAGTATTAGTAGATCGCGGACATCGCGAACTCCCAATTCGAGCAGATTACGTCGGTAAAAATTTACCAACATCGAGCGAAGAGCGAGTATCAGTCAAATTAATTGAAGTGGATGGCGAAGATAGCGTCACGATTGGTGGTGCACAATGAAGCATCTATTGTCCGCAGCGGATTTGAACCTTGATCAAGCAATTGAGATTCTCGATACCGCAGCAGAGCTTGCAAGAATTGCAGATCGTCCGGTTAAAAAACTTCCAACACTGCGCGGTCGCACGGTCGTGAATTTATTTTTCGAAGATTCAACTAGAACCAGAACTTCATTTGAAGCGGCAGCTAAAAGATTATCGGCTGATGTAATTAATTTCTCTGCAAAAGGATCTAGTGTTTCAAAAGGTGAAAGCCTTAAAGACACTGCATTGACCCTTGAAGCTATGGGAGCGGATGCGGTTGTGATTCGCCACCATGCAAGTGGAGCACCACACTTACTTGCAAATAGCGACTGGATTGCAAGTTCAGTGGTGAATGCAGGGGATGGCACTCACGAACATCCAACTCAGGCTCTACTCGACGCTTTCACTTTGCGTAAGCATTTGAAAAACGGTCAGGGAAGCCTCGATGGTGTGAAAATCGTGATTGTTGGCGACGTTCTTCATTCACGGGTTGCTCGCAGCAATGTGTTGTTACTGAAAACACTTGGTGCGCATGTCACTTTGGTTGCACCACCAACCCTTTTGCCAGTTGGGATTGAATCTTGGCCGTGTGAATTTTCTTACGACCTTGATTCAGCGCTCAAGGGTGCAGATGCAGTAATGATGTTGCGAGTGCAAAGGGAACGCATGAATGCCGCGTTCTTCCCAAGCGCTCAGGAATATAGCCGTCGGTATGGGTTAGATGAATCTCGCGCAAAACTGCTTGCACCACACGGAATTGTTATGCATCCAGGACCGATGAATCGTGGACTAGAAATTGCATCAAAAGTAGCTGACGGAAATCGCTCAGTGATAGTCGAGCAAGTATCAAACGGAGTTAGCGTGCGAATGGCAGTTTTGTATCTAATGCTCGGTGGAAATGATGGAGTGGCTGAATGAAGACAGTAATTGGAAACGTCCGTCCACTCGGTGGAGAAGCCGTTGATATTGAAATCTCCGATGGTGTGATTACTCAAATCGCAAAAGCAAATTCACTACAAGCTGACATTGATGGAAAAGGATTGATCGCACTTCCAGGTTTGGTGGATCTACATACACATTTGCGTGAACCTGGCCGCGAAGATAGCGAAACGGTTGCAACTGGAACTCTCGCTGCAGCACGTGGTGGGTTTACTGCAGTGCATGCAATGGCTAACACAACTCCGGTGGCTGACACCGCAGGGGTAGTGGAGCAGATTTATCGATTGGGGCAAGAAGCTGGAAATTGCGACGTATTTCCAGTTGGTGCAGTAACACAAGGGCTCAACGGAACAGCTCTTTCAGAACTGGGCGCAATGGCAGATTCGGCTGCTCGAGTTCGAGTCTTTAGCGATGATGGAAAGTGCGTTCATGATCCAGTTTTAATGCGTCGCGCTCTTGAATATGTAAAAGCATTTGATGGTTGCATCGCACAACATGCACAAGAACCAAAATTAACTGAAGATGCACAAATGAATGAAGGTGAAGTTTCGAGTGTGCTCGGACTTCGAGGATGGCCGAAAGTTGCAGAAGAAGCCATCATCGCTCGCGATGTACTGCTTGCTGAACATGTTGGTGCACGTTTACATGTCTGCCACTTGAGTACAGCGGGAAGTGTTGAAATCATCCGTTGGGCAAAATCGCGTGGGATTTCAGTCACTGCTGAAGTAACTCCACACCATTTGTTATTAACAGATGAGACTGCACGTTCTTACAATCCGGTCTACAAAGTAAACCCACCTCTGCGCACAATGGATGATGTGACAGCTCTGCGGGCCGCACTTGCCGACGGAACCATCGACATTGTTGCAACTGACCATGCACCACACCCAAGTGAAGATAAAGAGTGTGAATGGTCGGCTGCCGCATTTGGAATGGTTGGACTTGAAACAGCGCTACCAATTATCAACACCACCATGGTTAAAACTGGACTAATCAAGTGGTCGGATGTTGCGCGAGTAATGAGTCAAAAGCCAGCTGAAATTGGCAGAGTTGAAACGCATGGAAATGAAATAGCGGTAGGAAAGCCAGCCAACATTGTTTTGTTTGATCCTGAAACAAAAGTCGTAGTCGATCGAGATGACACCGCAAGTAAGTCCAACAACAATCCGTTTCACGCCATGGAATTGCTCGGGCGCACGGCTCTGACAATGCTTCGCGGTAAAACCACATACAAAGCAGAGTGGATTTAATGATGTTGATTTTCGCAATGGAGTCTGCAGAAGTAACTGCAATCCCACAAAGACTCATTCTCACTGCCATCATGATTTTGACAATTGTTTGGGCAATTTTTGGGATACGAAGAGCATGGAAAGCCAAAGAATTTCAGCAGCAGGAAATTCCAGCACCTAGTTCAGTGCCGACAGACTTTGTTGCAACTGAATCATTCGAAGGCAGATTCCTAGCTACATCTTTTGCGAACGATTGGTTAAAGCGAGTGGTGGTTCATGGACTTGGCACACCAAGTCGGGCAGTGATTTCGGTTTCCGAAAAAGGAATTGCGATCAATTTCAATCAGGTGCGCGAGATTTTTATTCCACAATCAGACATCATCGAAGTTCGGGCAGACCGAGCCATTGCCGGTCGCGCTTTTGAAAAAGATGGAATCGCAGTAATTGTTTGGAAATTAGGAAACATTGACATAGCCAGTGGCTTTCGGGCAGACACTACGCAAGACCACGCAAGATTTTTGGAACTAAAAGGCAAGAAGCAGGAGAGTAGAAGCGAATGAGCACCCAGGCTAAATTGGTACTAGAAGATGGCAAAGTTTTTAATGGAATTGGCTTTGGTGCGGTTGGCACTACTTTCGGTGAGGCTGTGTTCTCAACTGGAATGTCTGGGTATCAAGAAACTTTGACCGATCCGTCATATCACCAACAAGTTGTGATTATGACTGCCCCACACATTGGTAACACTGGCATGAACCACACGGATGAAGAAAGCCGAAAGATTTGGGTTAGTGGTTTCGTGGTTCGCGAACCATCTCCAATTGTTTCGAACTGGAGATCTGAAAGTTCCCTCGATGAAGAGCTTAAAAAAGCTGGAGTGGTTGGAGTTGCTGAAGTAGATACTCGTGCAATCACGCGCCACTTACGCGAAAGCGGTGCAATGCGAGTTGGACTCTTTTCTGGAGCAGACGCAGAAAAATCCGATTCAGAATTAGTCGAACTTGTGAAAAAATCCCCGCAAATGAAGGGGGCGAATCTCACTGCTGCGGTCACTACCGAAAAAGCGTACGTTGTTCCGGCGGTTGGCGAAAAGAAATTCACTGTTGCTGCGGTCGATCTTGGCATCAAGTCAATGACACCTGAGCTTATGGCGCAACGTGGAATTGAGGTTCACGTAGTTCCAGGTGACATCAGCGCTGAGGAACTTTTGAAAGTCGGCACAGACGGAATTTTCTTCAGTAATGGACCTGGAGATCCTGCCACTGCAGATCATGCGGTGGCCCTCGCAAAAGCAGTGCTTGATGCGAAGCGCCCATTCTTTGGCATCTGTTTTGGAAATCAGATTCTTGGTCGAGCGCTTGGATTTGAAACTTACAAACTGAAATATGGTCACCGTGGCATAAACCAACCAGTTCAAGATCGCACCACTGGCAAAGTTGAAGTGACTGCACACAATCATGGTTTTGCGGTTAAAGCTCCAATTGATACCGAATCAAAAACCGAATATGGCCGAGTAATCGTTAGCCATGTTTGCTTAAATGATGATGTAGTTGAAGGGCTCGAATGTCTCGATGTCCCAGCCTTCAGCGTTCAGTACCACCCCGAAGCGGCAGCGGGTCCACACGACTCTGCCTACTTGTTTGATCGATTCTGCGAGATGATGAACGGAACCCGAAATGCCTAAGCGGACAGATATTAAAAGCGTACTCGTAATTGGTTCAGGTCCAATTGTTATCGGTCAGGCTTGTGAGTTTGACTACTCAGGAACTCAAGCTTGCCGGATCTTGAAAGATGAAGGCATTCGCGTTATTTTGGTAAACAGTAATCCTGCAACCATCATGACCGATCCAGAGTTTGCAGATGCAACCTATGTCGAGCCAATCACTCCTGAAATTGTCGAAAAAATTATTGCAAAAGAAAAGCCAGATGCACTTTTGCCAACTCTAGGTGGACAAACCGCGTTGAACACCGCAATGTCATTGCATTACGCCGGCGTACTTGAAAAGTACAACGTCGAATTAATTGGTGCGGATGTCGAAGCAATCGAACGCGGTGAAAACCGCGAACGTTTCAAAAAGATTGTGGCTGAAATTGGTGCAGAGAGTGCGCGCTCAGCGATCTGCCACACAATTGAAGAAGTTTTTGCTGCCGTTGAAGATCTTGGATATCCAGTTGTGGTTCGCCCTTCTTTCACAATGGGAGGAGCCGGTTCAGGCTTTGCGTACAACAAAGAAGAGTTGATGTCGATTGCGAGTGCTGGCTTGCAGGCAAGTCCGACCACTGAAGTTTTGCTTGAAGAATCAATACTCGGTTGGAAAGAGTACGAACTTGAATTGATGCGCGACCGAAACGACAACGTGGTTGTGGTTTGTTCGATCGAAAACATTGACCCAATGGGTGTTCACACAGGTGACTCAATCACAGTTGCACCTTCTCTGACCCTCACTGACCGCGAGTTCCAACACATGCGAGATGTTGGAATTGCTGTGATTCGTGCGGTTGGCGTCGACACTGGTGGTTGCAATATTCAGTTCGCAATTAATCCAGCTGACGGTCGCATGATCGTGATTGAAATGAATCCACGAGTGTCACGTTCTTCGGCACTCGCATCCAAAGCCACTGGTTTTCCAATTGCGAAGATTGCGGCTCGACTGGCCATTGGTTACACCTTGGATGAGATTCCTAACGACATCACAAAAGAAACCCCAGCATCATTCGAGCCAACCCTCGATTACATAGTTGTAAAGGTTCCGCGTTTCGCTTTTGAAAAATTCCCACAAGCAGACGATCGCCTGACAACTCACATGAAATCGGTGGGCGAAGCAATGTCGATGGGCAGAAACTTCACCGAAGCATTGCAAAAGGCTCTGCGCTCAATTGAGCGAAAAGACGCAGTATTTGCTTGGCCTGAAACCAAGACTGAAGTTGATGTGAAAGAACTCTTAGAAAGAATGGCAGTACCACGAGATGGCCGTTTAGGTTTGGTGCAACTTGCATTGTGGGCAGGAGCTTCTATCGAAGAAGTTTTTGCTTCTACAAAAATCGATCCATGGTTCTTGTCCCAAATTCAAATCATCAACGATTTAGCTGACGAGGTTCGGGCGGCCAAGGAACTTGAATTACCTCTTCTGCGCAGAGCCAAGCGTCACGGCTTTTCTGATGTGCAGATTGCGCAGTTGCGTAAATCAACTCAATTTGAAATCCGTGCACTCCGTCACAAGTTAGGACTTCGTCCGGTATACAAAACTGTTGACACCTGCGCCGCAGAGTTTGCTGCTAAAACCCCGTACCACTATTCCTCTTACGACGAAGAAACCGAAGTTTCGCCACGTTCAAAGCCTGCAGTGATTATTTTGGGCAGCGGCCCAAACCGCATCGGCCAAGGTATTGAATTTGATTATTCATGTGTTCATGCTGCCATGACTTTACGCGACGCTGGTTATGAAACCATTATGGTCAATTGCAACCCTGAAACAGTTTCTACTGACTACGACACATCAGACCGACTCTATTTTGAACCATTAACTCTTGAAGATGTTCTCGAAGTTATTGCTGCGGAAACTGCTGCTGGTCCAGTACTTGGAGTTATCTGCCAATTGGGTGGTCAGACACCTTTGAGTTTGGCACAAGATCTCAAAGATGCGGGGGTCACAATTTTGGGAACTTCCCCTGAGGCAATTCATTTAGCGGAAGATCGCGGTGCTTTTGGAAAAGTTTTGCAAGATGCAAATCTGCCAGCACCTAAATTTGGCATGGCAACTTCTTTTGATGAAGCTAAAGAAATTGCGGATGAAATTGGCTATCCAGTTTTGGTTCGTCCATCTTATGTACTTGGTGGACGCGGTATGGAAATCGTTTACGACGAAGGTGCACTTGAAACTTATCTTGAAAAAGCGACTTTGATTGAACCAGGTCGACCTGTTCTAGTTGACCGCTTTCTAGACGATGCTCTAGAAATTGACGTTGATGCACTGTATGACGGTAAAGAACTGTATCTAGCCGGAGTTATGGAACATATCGAAGAGGCAGGAATTCACTCAGGCGATAGTGCTTGCAGTTTGCCACCAATCACATTAGGTCAATCTGAAATTGAAAGAATTAAAAAGAGTACCGAAGCCATAGCCAAAGGTGTTGGAGTTTGTGGCTTAATCAATATTCAGTTTGCACTTGCTGCTGGAGTGCTCTATGTGTTGGAAGC
>JBEBBT010000129.1:0-2564 GCA_041158245.1 Actinomycetota bacterium
CGCGATGCATTAATTGAAATGCTTATTGCGCAGTACAACCTCGACATTAAATACGAAGATGTGTGCCCCTTTGAATACGACGACATCGCAGAAAGTTTGGCGCAAGGCAACACTGAGAAAGTCATCTCGCAAGTTGTCGACGCATACAACAAAATAAAAAGTAAGTACGACTTCACTTTAATTATTGGTAGCGATTTTCTAGGTCCGACCGCCGCCTCGGAACTGGAATTAAATGCAATGTTTGCCACCAATCTCGGTAGCCCAGTTTTACTAATTGTTTCTGGTAATGATCTATCTGCTGAAGAAGTAGCAACATCTGCTGGGCATGCGCGGCATGTGCTTTCAGAGAATGGTTGTTCAATTGTCTCGACGATTATTAACCGTGTTCCAAATGAAAATCGAGATTCAGTTCTAACCACACTTGCAAAACATGCTGAAATAAATGAACCGGTTTATGTGTTGCGCGAAGTTCCAGTTTTATCCGCTTTAACAATCGACGAAATTGCTGCTGGTTTGGGTGGCGAATTAGTTTCAGGCGAAGGTCCAGATCTTCAGCGTGAAGTCGATCGATACGTAGCAGGGTCTGGACATGTTCCAATGATTTTGGGTCTACTAGACGCTGGCGTACTTCTTGTGGCGGCCGGTGATCGAGATGACTTAGCTGTGGCCGCTGCTGCAGTTGCAAGTAGTCCTGAACTTCCAAGTCCTGCTGGGTTAGTCCTGACTTGTGGCGTAATTCCAGACAATGTGACGATGCGCCTGCTAAAAAGTTCACATCTACCAGTGATTGCAGTTAAAGAAGACACTTATCAAACCCTGCACAAACTAGATCAAATTCCGGGGCAGATTCGTGTCGGTAGCCGAAGAAAAATTGCGGCTGCATTAGCAGAATTCAGTGCTGGCGTTGCGATAGATGAATTAGAAAAAAATATACAACTTAGTGAAACTGTAGTTATCACGCCTTTGATGTTCACTGTAAATATCTTGGAAAAAGCCCGCTCTGAAAAGAAGCACATAGTTTTGCCGGAAGGCGACGATGAAAGAATTCTGCGAGCTGCTGACGAATTGCTGCATGGCGAAATTGTTAATCTGACAATTTTGGGTAAAGTCGAAGAAATTAAAACCCTTGCGCGGCATCTAGGTTTAGATATTTCCGCAGCTCAAATTGTCGATCCCGAAGATTCTCCATTGCGTAAAGAGTTTGCTGATGAGTATGCAAAATTGCGAGCACACAAGGGAATTGGTTGGCAAGATGCTTTCGACCGAATGTCGGATCCAAGTTATTTTGGAACGATGCTTGTTTATAAAGGTTACGCCGATGGAATGGTTTCAGGCGCAACCCATACGACAGCAGAAACTATTCGTCCGGCTTTAGAAGTCATTAAAACTGTTCCAGGTGTTTCACTAGTTTCAAGTACTTTCTTAATGTGTATGCCAGACAAGGTTTTAGCTTTTGCAGACTGTGCAGTTAACCCGGATCCAAATTCCGAGCAGCTAGCCGAAATCGCTTTATCAACCGCTGCTACTGCACAAGCTTTTGGAATTACTCCGCGAATTGCAATGTTGAGTTATTCAACTGGAGATTCAGGTACTGGTGCTGATGTCGAAAAAGTTCGCAAAGCAACCGAAATCTTGCAGGCAGCTAGACCTGATTTGCCAATTGCTGGACCAATTCAATACGACGCAGCAGTTGATGCGGGTGTTGCAGAAGCAAAAATGCCGGGTAATGCAGTTGCGGGTAAAGCGACGGTTTTGATTTTCCCAGATTTGAATTCGGGTAACACTGCATATAAAGCTGTGCAGCGATCCGCAAATGCAATTGCAGTTGGTCCTGTTCTTCAGGGCCTCAAAAAGCCAGTTAACGATTTGTCACGCGGTTGCACAATTCCAGACATTGTTAGCACAGTCGCAATTACTGCGATCCAAGCGCAATCACAATCAAAAGGTGCGAAAGCGTGAAACCTTGGGTGCTGGTAATCAATGCCGGCTCTTCTTCCTTAAAGTATCAACTTCTAGACCGGAACACCTTAGAAATCAAAACTAAAGGTGTTGTGGAGCGAATTGGTGAAGTTGGTTTTTCGCATAATCATGAAGAGGCTTTGCAATCTGTCGTCAATCAATTTAAAACCGCCGATATCTCATTTGATGACATTGCAGTTGTTGGTCATCGAGTTGTGCACGGTGGTCAAAAATTCAGTTCCCCAGTAATTATTGATGACAAAGTGATTGCAGATATCGAGTCGCTAATCCCACTCGCCCCACTGCACAATCCTGCTCATCTTGCCGGCATCGTTGGTTTGAAAAAACTATTGCCGAATACGCCGCAAGTTGCAGTTTTTGATACCGCTTTCCACAATTCAATTCCGGAGCATGCAAGTACTTATGCAATTCCAACATCCATCGCACGCGAGTATGGAATTAAGAAATATGGATTCCATGGGACCAGCCATGAATATGTAACTTCTCAAACTTCTGACTTCTTGAATTTGAAAATAGAAGAGACCAGTTTGATTATTTGTCACATCGGAAACGGTGCCTCAATAACAGCAGTTGCAAACGGGAAA
>JBEBBT010000130.1:0-7656 GCA_041158245.1 Actinomycetota bacterium
TTCTTGACTTGCAGCAAGTGCAGGCGTATTTGTAAGCGCTCCTGCATAAACTCCAGATAGAACGGGGCCACTAATTCCAATCAACTTGGCAAACCCAACTAATGCAATTGCAGATCCAGTCAATGCCACCACAATTGTGATTACTACCCGGCCACCGGATTTCAGTGCTCTAAAAAATGATGGTCCAGCACCGATTCCCACAATGTATGCAAATAGGGCTAGGCCGAAATATCCGACATCTTTTGAAAGGATTAAGCGTTCGTCATAAGCACTAAAAGCTAGGGCTGCAAAAAGCACGCCTGCGGGCCCGAGCGAAATGCCTTTGACCTTTATGTTTCCGAGGAAGGCACCAAGGCCCAAAAGTGTGGTCAGTAAAAATAACGGTTGTTCAACTGCAAGTTCTACGAAGTAATTCATATCAGCAAATTTCTGTTAGAAATGTATAGGCAAGTTTATTCGCAGTGACAAAGAAAGTTAGGCAAATAAAATAGTGGGGCTTGTCATACGACAAGCCCCACTATTAGGTGGTTGTTAAGAGCAACCGCTGGTGTTGCCACAACCTTCGCAGGCGTAGCAAGAACCTGACGGACGCATCTTGATGCCACAGGTGAAGCACAGTGGTGCATCGCTTACTTTGCCAGTGATTGCTTCAAGCAATTCAGCTGATGAGTGAGCGTTTTCTGTGCTGATTGTCACTGGAACAGCTGTAACCGGAGTTACGTTTTCTAGTTCCTTAACAACTACAGCAGCGATTTCTTCAGTGCTTGCTGATGGTGTGTCATAGCCTGAAACCTGAGCAGCACGTTCTTCAGCAGTAAAGATGCCGAGCATTGCGCGCTTTTCAAGTGGCAGGTAATCGAGTGCCAAGCGACGGAAGATGTAGTCCATGATGGATTGCGCCATACGGATGTCTGCATCGTCTGTCATGCCTGCTGGTTCGAAACGCATGTTGGTGAACTTAGAAACAAATGCTTCTAGTGGAACACCGAATTGCAATGCGATTGAGATTGCAATTGAGAATGCATCCATCACACCAGCAAGGGTTGAACCCTGCTTGCCTAGCTTCAAGAACACTTCACCAAGTTCGCCGGTTTCAAACGAACCTGCTGTCATGTAACCCTCTGCGCCACCGACTGAGAATGAAACAGTTTGGCTGGTGCGCTTCTTTGGCATACGACGGCGAATTGGTTGCGCTGCAACTGAAGTTGCAACTGGTGCTTCAGCTTTCTTAGCTTTTGCATCAGAAAGTGGTTGACCAACCTTGCAGTTGTCGCGGTAGATTGCAAGTGCCTTGACACCCATCTTCCAAGCTTGGAAGTAGATCTCTTCAACTTCTTCAACAGTTGCATTTTCTGGCATGTTTACTGTCTTTGAAATTGCACCTGACAAGAATGGTTGGCATGCAGCCATCATTCGAACGTGACCCATTGGAGTGATGGCACGTTCACCCATTGCGCAGTCGAAGATTGCGTAATGTTCTGGCTTCAAACCAGGAGCATCTACAACATGTCCGTGTTGTGCAATGTATTCAACAATTGCTTCAACAGTTTCATCTGCATATCCAAGCTTGTTTAGCGCCATTGGAATGGTTTGGTTAACGATTTGCATTGAACCGCCACCAACTAGTTTCTTGAACTTAACTAGTGAGAAGTCAGGTTCGATACCAGTTGTGTCGCAGTCCATCATGAAGCCGATGGTGCCAGTTGGTGCAAGTACAGATGCTTGTGCGTTGCGCCATCCGTTCTTTTCGCCAGTCTTGATGCCTTCAGCCCAGTTCTTGTTTGCAAGACGTGCAATGTCTGCATCCAAAGATGAAGCTGAACGCATTGCATCACTTGCAGCTGCGTGCTTGCGCATTACGCGTTGGTGTGCACTTGCGTTACGTGCATAACCTTCGTAAGCGCCAACTACGCCTGCAAGTTCAGCTGAACGCTTGTACGCAGTGCCAGTCATCAATGAAGTGATTGCACCAGCAAGCGCGCGGCCACCTTCTGAGTCGTATGGCAGACCAGTTGCCATTAGCAATGCGCCAAGGTTTGCGTAACCAATACCTAGCTGGCGGTATTTGCGAGTTGTGTCACCGATCGGTTCTGTTGGGAAGTCTGCAAAGCAAATTGAAATGTCCATTGCAGTGATGATGAATTCAACTGACTTTGCGAATTTAACTGCATCGAAAGTTCCATCTTCTTTCAGGAACTTCAACAAATTCAATGATGCAAGGTTGCAAGATGAATTGTCCAAGCTCATGTATTCAGAACATGGGTTTGATGCAGTGATGCGGCCGGTTTCTGGGTTGGTGTGCCAATCATTGATGGTTCCGTCATATTGGATACCTGGATCTGCACATGCCCAAGCAGCTTCGCTTAGTTGGCGGAATAGTTTCTTTGCATCTACACGTTCGATGATTTCACCGGTTGAGCGGGCGCGAAGACCGAAATCCGTGCCGTTTTCAACTGCCTGCATGAATTCATCTGATACGCGAACAGAGTTGTTTGCGTTTTGGTATTGAACGCTGATGATGTCTTTTCCACCTAGGTCCATGTCGAAGCCAGCATCGCGCAATACGCGAATCTTTTCTTCTTCTTTAACCTTGGTTTCAATGAATTCTTCAATGTCTGGATGATCAACATCAAGTACAACCATCTTTGCAGCACGACGAGTTGCGCCGCCTGACTTAATGGTTCCAGCTGATGCATCAGCACCGCGCATGAATGAAACTGGACCACTTGCGGTTCCACCACTGTGTAGCAATTCCTTTGATGAGCGGATACGGCTTAGGTTCAAACCTGCACCTGAACCACCCTTGAAGATCAAACCTTCTTCGCGGTACCAGTTAAGGATTGAATCCATGGTGTCATCAACACTCAAGATGAAGCATGCGCTCACCTGTTGTGGAGATGATGTACCAACGTTGAACCAAACTGGTGAGTTGAATGAAAACACCTGGTGCAAAAGCATCCAAGTTAATTCGTGTTCGAAAGTGATTGCATCTTCTTCGGTAGCAAAGTAACCGTATTCACGGCCAGCTTTGGTGTAGGTAAGAACAACGCGATCAATTAGTTGCTTCAAACTCCATTCGCGCTGATCTGTTCCAACTGCACCACGGAAGTATTTGGTGGTAACAATTGTTGATGCGTTTACTGACCAGAAGTCTGGAAATTCAACTCCACGTTGTTCGAAAACTGTTTCACCAGTTTTCCAGTTGGTCTGCACTACATCGCGACGTTCCCAATTGATTTGATCATATGGGTGTTCCCCTGGTGTGCTCCACAGTCTTTCTAGCGAAAGGCCGCTTGATTTCGATTTCTTAGTAGAGCCGGTTGCTCCACTCACCGTTTCGGTCATCGGTGTTTCCTCTTTCTGATTCGATTTTCATTTGGGTATCGCGTCCATGGGGAACCGTCCGCGATGGGAAGTTATTTTGTCGTTGAAAGTTTTGTTTCAACATTTTGAGCATCTTGTGTATCCGATGCTCTAAGCACTGCAATTTCACCTTCGAAATCTTCAAGACTTTCGAATGATCTATAAACAGATGCAAATCTGAGGTAAGCGACTTTGTCTAAGTTACGAAGTGGCGCAAGAATTGCAAGACCAACTTCATTGCTTGGAATTTCAGCTGCTCCAGCTGCGCGAAGTGAATCTTCAACTTGTTGTGCGAGTACCGCAAGATCGTCATCGCTTACTGGACGACCTTGGCAAGCTTTGCGCACACCTGAAATCACTTTTGCACGGCTAAATGGTTCGACCACGCCATTTCGTTTTACAACCAACAACATCGCTGTTTCGATTGTTGAAAAACGACGGCCACATTCAGGACACTGACGGCGTCTGCGGATTGCGCCGCCATCTTCACCAGTACGAGAGTCCACAACGCGGGAATCGTCATGTTTGCAAAATGGGCAATGCATCTCTCATCCCTCCTTGTGGGTATCGATTAGTAGTTTCCTGTGGATAACTATTCAAAAGAGCCTGAAAACCAGTCTTTTTTGGCACTTCACCTGTGGACAAATCTGTGCGAAAACCACACTATGTGGGGTCTTCTAGCAGTCAGACCACTAGATGTAGGGGCGTAAGTTAGGACTTAGCACAACAAAACGCAAGCGCTTTGGTATTCGACACGCCGAAAGTCTCAAGAACTAGTTGAGAATTGGAACGATTAGAGCTTGACCAGCATGAATTTGCTCTGAATTTGTGAGTGAATTCAAATCCAGGATGCGGTCGATTGTCTCGCGAGGATCGGCTGCAGGATCAAGAGTTGCAGCAATTTGCCAAAGAGTTTGCCCTGGCTTCACAATCTGAATTTCAGTAGCAGAGCCAACTTGAGCGGTAGATGCGGCGGCATTGGGCGCGAAAGTCGCAAAAAGGAGGGCTAGAACAGCTAAAACTGCTGCGGTGGTGAAAAGTCCTAAGACCACTCGCCCACGCTGGGTTAGAACCGTCCGGGTGCCAACCACTTTGCGAGCTGGAACTGCATATAAATGGCTAGAAATAACTGTGTTTTCAGGGGTTTTTGCAGTTTGAGCACTCATCGGTTTCTCCTCAGTCTTGCTTAGCTGTTCGAGGGAAGTTCGAACATCTGTACGAATTAAACCACATTGGTGCGACATTCGCCACGCCAAATCGCACAAATGTTCGGAAAATTTGTTCGAAGTGGTTTATTGTTTGGGCATTGCTAGTGAGCCACTCCCCTGCAGTCGCTCACTAGCAATGGGCGCACCATTAACGGTGGGTCTGACATAGCAACAGGAGAAATAAATGGCCACCGTCCATCCACTTCCAGACAATCCGAGCGAAAACCCAGAACTAAGTGCTCGGCAAGTGATTGTTCTGCAAACCATTATCGATACTGTTGCTAAACAAGGTTTTCCACCTGCAATGCGCGATCTATTAAATGCATCAGGCCTTTCATCTGTTTCATCAATTGCACATCAACTATCAGCACTCGAAAAACTTGGTTACATCAAACGTGGAAGCAACAAAGCACGTGGCATGGAAGTTTTAAGAAATGTAGATGGCAGTGCGTTTGAAACAAATGCACCAAGCATTTCTACAAATGACGAATCAACTGTTTCGATTCCACTACTTGGTCAAATCGCAGCAGGTACTGGATTAATCGCTGAACAAAATATTGAAAACACAATGTCACTTCCACGCGAGATCACTGGATTTGGTGATTTGTTCATGTTGCAAGTTCGTGGTGATTCAATGATTGACGCTGGAATATTCGACGGCGACTATGTAGTTGTTCGTCAGCAAGCAACTGCGAACAACGGTGAAATTGTTGCAGCTTTAATCAATGATGAAGAAGCGACTGTTAAAACTTTCAAAAAGCGCGACGGACAAGTTTGGTTGATGCCACATAATCCAGACTTCGAACCTATTGATGGCAACAATGCGCAAATCATGGGTATTGTCGTAACCGTTATGCGAAAGCTCTAAAAAGTTTTTCCTAAACGCGCAATCGCTGCGTTCGCTACATCCGGATCTGTAGTTTTCCAAAATGGTGGCAAGGACTGCACTAAAAAGTTTGCATAGTTTGCCGAGTTCAATCTTGAATCAAGAACCGCCACCATTCCACGATCTTTTTGGGTGCGCAATAAACGGCCTGCTCCTTGTGCCAGCAACAACGCCGCCTTTGGCACCGCAATTGACCTAAACCCACTGCCACCACTTCTATCCACTCTTTGCTGTCTTGCTGCCACTAGTGGGTCATCCGGGCGCGGAAATGGAATTCGGTCAATGATTACTAGAGAACAAGATTCACCTGGCACATCCACTCCCTGCCAGAGCGAAATGGTTCCTAGCAAAACGCTGGTGGTGTCATTTGCAAATTGCTTCACAAGGTCAGCAACCACATCACCCTTGCGTTGCACGAGCAGTTTGATATCCAAGTCTGCATCAGGCAAGGCTGTCTTTAAATGTTCAGCAGCTTTTTCGACTGCTCGCCAAGATGAAAACAAAGCCAAAGTTCGTCCACCAGCGGCAATTATTAGGCGGGTAGCTTCTGCCAACTGTTCATCACTCAGACCATCGCGTCCAGGTGGCGGTAAGTGCGCTGGGATATAGAGCACACCTTGACTTGCCGCATCAAATGGGGATCCAACATCAAGTGCTTTCCAATCGTGCACGAGATTTACTTCAGATTTTCGGGGCGGAATTGGATTGCCGTCTTCATCGGTTTCGACGTCGATGTATTCAGTTTCATCATCTTCCACATCAAGGCCTTTAACTGGCGGCAATAGTCCTAACTCTTTAGCCATCGCATCAAACTTGCCGCCAAGTGTCAAAGTTGCACTTGTCACTACAACTGGTAACTCACCAAACAAGTTTTCACTTAACAAATGTGAAACGGAAAGCGGTGCTACTTGAAAATGTCCCGCTCTTCCTTCACTTCGATCTAGCCACGCAACATCAGAATCTTTAAGTTTTACAAGTCGGTTCGCCACATCTTGAATTTCACCAAGGGCTACTTTTGCCATCGAGCGAGCGGCCAGAATCTCTGGCTCTGCCTCAGGATCTGCTTTTGACTTCGCCTGCAAATCTGCAAGGGCGGCTTGCGCGCTATCTCGAGCCGCAAGTAGATCATTCAAAATAATTTTTAACCCAATGAAATAGTTACTTGCATCTTCACCAAGTTCTGCAACATCCAAAACAATCCGCTTTGGGCTGAACCCTGCAACTTCATCTAGCAAAAGTCGAATTCCATCTGCGGCCTCTTCTAGTTTTACAACAATGGCTGGGTCAATCAATCCACGCGCTTTTTTAGCGGCCCTTTCGATTGTGTACGAAGACAAATCTTGAGTTGCTTGACCAGTGACGCGGTCGGCAAGTTCATGACCTTCATCCACAATCACTGCGCAGTGATCTGGAAGTAGCGGCACACCTTCCAAAGCATGAATCACGAGCATTGCATGGTTTGTAATCACCACATCTGCATGTTCTGCTGCTGCACGCGCATTTTCGGTAAAACATTCATCACCAAATGGACACTTATTCGCGCCAATACATTCGGTACCTGAAACACTCAGGGCACGCCATACCCGCAGATCTGGCGCTGGCTCTAAATCTTCGCGATCTCCAGTTTCGGTGGTGTGCGCCCAAGTTCGAACTCGTTTTGCGTCTTTTCCAAGCTTTGTGGTTGGGGATGCAAATAAAACAGCCTGGTCATCATCGTCTGACTCTGGCGCCGTTGGGGTGGTGTTCAGCCTTTGTTTACAAATGTAGTGGTGACGCCCTTTGGCAACTGCAAAAGTTGGTTTGCGCTTCAATACCTTTTCAAGCGCATCTGCAATTCTTGGTAAGTCACGTGCCACTAGCTGTCTTTGCAAAGCCAGAGTCGCTGTGCTGATGACAACTGGTTGTTTCATTTCCATGGCAAACAAAATTGATGGCAATAAATATGCAACGGATTTACCAGTACCAGTTCCAGCTTGGACCAACAGATGCTGTCCGGTTCTTAAGGATTGGTCTACAGCATGCATCATTTGCACTTGGCCTTCACGGTTTTCACCGCCTAGTACACCAACCACGGCTTGCAGTGCTTTATCGAGCAGTTCGTTTTCAGCCATTTTTTAATTCAGCCAGTTCATTTGCAAGCTGCTCTGACACCACTGCTACCACGCGGGTGCCGTTTTCAAGATGTTCCATCGATTTCAT
>JBEBBT010000131.1:0-5349 GCA_041158245.1 Actinomycetota bacterium
CGCGGATTGGTGAAGATTGGTCGCGCCCAACTGGTAGCGATGTTGGTCGAGTAATTGATTCACCAGATCTTCTTGAACTCTATATTCAACATGTAGTTTCAACAATCAACCAGTCGCTAGCAGGATTGAAAGTAGTTGTGGATGCTGCAAATGGGGCAGCGTCCTATGTAGCGCCAGAGATTTATCGCCGGGCCGGTGCAGAAGTAATTGCAATTCATTGCTCTCCAAACGGAACAAACATAAATGAAAACTGCGGTTCAACGCACATGGAAGATTTGCAAGCCGCCGTTGTAAAACAAAAAGCAGACATTGGTGTTGCACACGATGGTGATGCGGATCGATTCCTTGCAGTTGATGCAAATGGCGAGATTGTCGATGGCGATCAAATTATGGCGATTTTGGCAATTGCGAAACGTGATGCTGGTTCACTCAAAGCGGACACAGTTGTTTCAACTGTGATGGCGAATCTTGGTTTTAAGATTGCAATGCAAAATGAAAAAATCAATGTAATTGAAACCGCAGTAGGCGACCGCTATGTATTAGAAGCTATGCGAGATGGCGGATTTAATTTTGGTGGCGAACAAAGCGGCCATGTGATTCTCAGTGAGTTTGCAACAACTGGAGACGGAACTCTCACCGCGTTGCAATTGATGGACAGAATGGCGCTGACTAAAAAGTCACTTGCAGACCTAGCTTCGGTGATGACAAAACTTCCGCAAGTATTAATCAATGTAAAGAATGTTGACAAAACATCAGTTGATACAAATTCAAAAGTCCAAAATGCTGTAAAAGATGTTGAATCAGTGCTTGGAAACACGGGCCGGGTGCTTTTGCGTCCAAGTGGAACAGAGCCGGTTGTGCGCGTAATGGTTGAAGCTCCGACAAAAGAAATCGCACAAACTCAAGCCCAACGAATTGTTGATGTTGTGGCAAAGGAACTTGCCCTCTAAAACAAATTACAATCCCGCTTGTGTGTGGAATCGTTGGATATGTTGGCAAGCAATCAGCCCTTGATGTAATCGTCGCTGGACTTCGCAGACTTGAATATCGCGGTTATGACTCTGCCGGTGTGGCGGTAGTCGCAAATGGAGTGATTGAAACTCGAAAAAAAGCTGGCAAACTTGTCAATCTAGAAAATGAAATCGACTCTTCACCTTTAACTACTTCGCACACTGGCATTGGCCACACTAGATGGGCAACCCACGGCGGTCCGACAGATCGAAATGCCCATCCGCATTTGTCTGAAGATAAAAAAGTGGCCGTAATTCACAATGGCATCATTGAAAATTTCAGCGAACTGCGTTCTGAATTAATCAATGCTGGCGTTAAGTTGCAAAGCGACACTGACACCGAAGTTGTTGCACATCTTTTGTCTTCGATTCTTCCAACTGTCAACAATGACCTAGCCGAAGCTATGCGCAGAACTTGCTTGCGACTTCGTGGCGCGTTCACGTTGGTTGCCGCGCATGCAGACATTCCGGATTTAGTTGTTGGAGCCAGGAGAAATTCACCGCTTGTGGTTGGCCGTGGTGAAAATGAAAACTTCTTAGCCTCTGACGTTTCAGCATTCATCGCCCACACCCGAAACGCAATCGAACTTGGACAAGATCAGGTAGTGGAACTAAAAGTTGACTCAATTCGAGTTACTGATTTCAACGGAAAAGAAGTAGCTGTAACTGAATACGAAGTTACTTGGGATGCAGCAGCCGCTGAAAAAGGTGGCTTCGAAACATTCATGCTAAAAGAGATTTCCGAACAACCAAAAGCGGTCGCCGACACTTTGCTTGGTCGAATCAAAAACAATCGAGTTGAACTAGATGAGATGAAGTTCAGCGCCGAAGAACTTCGTTCGGTAGACAAGATCATCATCACCGCCTGCGGTACCGCTTACCACTCAGGTTTGATTGCGAAATATGCAATCGAAAGATGGACTCGAGTTCCTTGCGAAGTTGAACTGGCAAGCGAGTTCCGCTATCGCGATCCAATCTTGAACAAGAACACTTTAGTAATTGCAATCTCGCAATCTGGTGAGACCATGGATACTTTGATGGCTATTCGGTATGCCAAAGAGCAGGGAAGCCGAGTGCTTTCAATCTGCAACACACAAGGTTCAACCATGCCACGCGAAAGTGATGCTGTTATTTACACTCATGCCGGACCTGAAATTGCGGTCGCATCAACCAAAGCATTTTTAACGCAAGTGATTGCGGTTTACATGTTCGCACTTTTCTTGGCACAAATCCACGGTTCGGATTTGGACTTGGAAGAATTAGTTGCTGAAGTTGCAGATATGTCCGCAAAGGTGGATTTAGTTTTAGACACAATGCAACCAGTTCGTGAATTAGCCAAGGAATACGTGGATGCAAATTCTGTTTTGTTCATTGGCCGTCACGTCGGGTATCCAGTTGCGCTCGAAGGTGCTTTGAAGCTCAAAGAACTTGCATATATGCATGCTGAAGGATTTGCAGCTGGTGAGTTAAAGCATGGCCCAATCGCATTGTTAGAAGATGGCTTACCAGTTTTTGTAATCGTGCCATCTCCAACTGATTCCCCAATCTTGCACGAAAAGATTGTTTCAAATATTCAGGAAGTGCGAGCTCGTGGTGCGCACACAATTGTGGTTGCACAAGAAGGCGATGAATCTGTTGTTCCTTTTGCGCATCACATAATTCGAATTCCACAATGTCCATCACTGTTGCAACCAGTTGTAGCAACCGTTCCGTTGCAAGTATTTGCATGCGAGATGGCGACCTTAAAAGGTTACGATGTTGACCAACCACGAAACCTTGCGAAGTCTGTGACGGTCGAATAGTGATTGTTGGTATTGGCGTCGACGTTGTAGACATTGCAAGGTTTGAATCATTAATGGAGCGCCAACCAACTTTTCTTTCAAGGGTTTTGACCGAATCTGAAATTCATCATCGCGACGGATCTATCCGAAGTGCGGCCTCACTCGCAGCTCGCTTCGCAGCAAAAGAAGCAGTAGCAAAATCCCTCGGCGGGCCAGCCGGACTGAGCTGGCATGACGTGGTCGTGCACACAGATCTTTCGGGTAAACCCACTTTAGAAATCACGGGGGCAGCCCTGCAGCTAGCGAACTCAATGGCAGTTTCACGTTGGCATATATCGCTAACCCATGATGGCGGTCACTCCATCGCCTATGTGATTGCTGAGTCTTAAGCGCGAGTTTCGCTTACACAGGCACAAACGGCAGAATTGGGCTCATGGCAACCGTTCGGACCAAACGCGCTACCGCCAGAGTCAATCTGGCGGCGATTGAGCACAACATCAAGGTTTTGAAAGAGACTGCTGGTGTGCCAGTGCTAGCCGTGGTCAAAGCTGATGGCTACGGGCACGGAGCTGTGCCAGTTGCTTTGGCCGCTAAATCAGCTGGAGCTGATTGGCTCGGAGTTGCATTTTTGGATGAAGCTTTTGAACTTAGAAATAACAATGTGCCCGGTCCGATTCTGACTTGGCTTTTGGATGATTCGGATAATTTTGCAGAAGCGCTTGATCAGGACATTGATCTATCAGTAACTTCACTCGACCTACTTCGGAAAATTAGTGCGCTTGCAAAACTGCGCGACATAAATGCGCGAGTTCATGTGGAGGTTGACACAGGTCTATCGAGAGCTGGAGTTGCAATCTCCGATTTCGAAAATTTCTTCAAAGAGTTTTCAAAAATAGAAAATGTGGAATTGATTTCTATTTGGTCACATTTGGCTTGTGCAGATGAACCAAATCATCCGGCTAATGAAATGCAACACAAGAATTACCAACTTGCACTTGAAGTCGCCGCTAAGCATGGATTAGTTCCAAAAATTCGTCACCTGGCAAATAGTGCAGGTGCGCTTGCACATCCAAACTTACGTTACGACATGGTGCGGTGCGGAATTGCAACTTATGGTGTTGCACCGGGTGGAGATTTGAGCGACGCCAAAGAATTAAATCTAAAAGCCGCAATGACAGTGATTTCTAAAATCGTAACTGTTCGAAAACTAAATGCCGGTGATGGAGTTTCGTATTCATTTAAATGGACAGCTCAAAAGCCGACCACAGTTGGATTAATTCCAATCGGATATGCAGATGGTGTGATGCGCCATATTTCAAAAACTGGCAGCGTCACATATAACGGAACTCCGTATCCAATCGTTGGAACAGTTTGCATGGATCAGTTTGTGGTGGATTTTGGTGATACCGAAATTTCGGTAGGCGACCAAGTTGTGCTCTTTGGCGATGGTGGGATGTCAGCACATCAGTGGGCGCAGCAAGTTGATGCAATTGGCTATGAACTTGTGACCAGACTTGGAAGTCGCATCGAACGCGAATATGTAGATGGCGCGCTATGAGTGCAATAGCAAAAGGTGGTAAAGCATTAGTGCTTGGCACTCTGGCTGCCGCTTTTGGTGTTGGAGCAATTGCTGGTGTGGTCGCCGAACGGGCATTGATTGGTAGAAATCTTCGCCGAACCCCAGGTGCCAATGAACCGTACGGCATTTTGCATTCTGCCAGAATCGAAGTGGTTGCAACTGATGGTGTGAAATTGCATGCCGAAGTCGATGAAGCTTTTGATAATCAAAATGATGTGACAATAATTTTCGCTCACGGATATGCGCTGTGTATGGATGAGTTTCATTTCCAACGGCGAGATTTACGACACCTGGCAAGAATGGCTTTCTTCGACCAACGTGGTCACGGAAATTCCGAACATGGCACTCGCGAAAGTCACAACATTTGGCAGCTCGGCAAGGATCTAAATTCTGTCATCGAAAAAGTTGCGCCATCAGGCAAAATTGTTTTAGTTGGGCATTCAATGGGTGGCATGACAATTCAAGCACTTGCTAAATCAAATCCGGAATTATTTGGCACAAGAATCAAAGCAGTTGTTTTGGTCTCTACGAGTTCAGGAGGGGTAACCGAAGCGCCGCTTGGCTTGCCAGATACCGTTGGAAAAATAATTCAAGGAATGGCACCGGGTGTTGCAAGTGTTTTAGCCGGCCAACAAAATTTGGTAGATAAATCTCGTGAAGCCGGCAGCGATCTGACACTGCTATTAACTCGAAGATATTCCTTCGGTTCCGAAGTGCCATTGGAATTAACTGAATTTGTTGCAAAAATGCACGGCCAAACATCCATCGATGTAATTGGCGATTTTCTAAATGCAATTGCTGATTTCGACAGCAAAGAGTTTTTGCCTGTTTTAAGTTGTGTACCAACGACCGTGGTTGCAGCAAGAGAAGATTTATTAACTCCAATTTCGCACAGTGAAGAAATTGCAAAATTGATTGAAAACGCTCAATTGATTGAAATTGCTGAAACTGGACATATGTTGCCGCTTGAACGCTATGT
>JBEBBT010000132.1:0-28567 GCA_041158245.1 Actinomycetota bacterium
ATTGCAAAAGTTATTGCAATCAAATCATGTGAGATGAAACTCGTAAATGCCCAAAGTGGCATCAGTGCCATAATGATTGATGTATTTGGTGCATGCGCAGGAAATCTACTGATCAAGAGAATTAGCGCAACAAATGCAGCGCTAATTAATAACTGAAATAAAACTGTATGAAGTAAAAAGTCGCCTGGAACTTTTTGAATTAGCCACATCATTGCGTGCGGTACTGGCGCGATGTCTGTTGGTAATTCTTTCTCTGCAAATTGCACTGGAATGTCGGAATAACAAAAACTTGTGAATTGAGATTCGGTGTAATTCGAATTTCTACACGGCGAATGCATCACAAATGTTGTTAGCATCATAAAGAGTGCCGACACAATTGCGGCGCGCAAAAGCAACGCTTTGGTCATGACTAAGGCGTTTCAGTCGCGGTTTCAGTTGGTGTCTCTGTTGCGGTTGGGGTAGCAGAGTCAGTTGGAGTTGGTGAATCTGTTGGCAACACGGTTGATGTTGGGGTCGCCGTTGTTGTTGGGAATTTAACTTTTGGTTCATTCGCAAGAGCTGCGCTCATAAACGCCGAGAAAATTCGCGCGGGGAATGATCCGCCAGTTACAGAACCTAGACCGCCTGTGCCATTCAGCGAGATTGGATTTCCAGCTTCATCTTGCTTACTCATCATTACCGTTGCAGCGATTTGAGGTGAGAATCCGCAGAACCATGCTGACATATTGTTTGATGAAGTTCCGGTCTTTCCAGCAATCTCGCGGCCCGAAACTTGGGCAGCGACACCTGTTCCTTGCAGAACAACTTGGCGAAGTGCGTAAGTTGCAGTATTAGCAACCTCAGGAGCATAAGCATTTGAAACTTGTGGTGACCCTTGATAAATCAAGCCACCATTTGGACTTGTAACTTCTTTTAACAACCAACCTTTTGCATGCATTCCACCAGCGGCGACGGTTGCATAAGCCTCAACCAGATTTGCAGCGGTTGGACTTGAAGAGCCAAGTACGAAAGTTAAGTCTCTGTGCGGATCAGTTAGCGAAGTCGACAATCCTGAACGATGAGCAATGTCAATTAAGTTTTCAACTCCAACATCGTATGTAAGTTGGACGTATGCAGTATTTACAGAGTGAATAGTCGCTTGCAGCAAACTTAGTTTCTTGAACTTTTCGCCTGCATAATTATTTACTTCATAGCCATTGATTACTAGTTTTGATTTACCGGGCAATACGTAATCTAGTGAATATCCATTTTCAATCGCTGCTAGCAAACCAAAGAGTTTAAAAGTTGAACCACCTTGCGCAGCTGCTTGCGTAACGTTGTTGTATGGCTCAGTCACATAATCAGGTCCACCGTACATTGCAATAATTTCACCGGTGCCTGGGCGCTCGGCAATTAAACCAATTCGAACACCGTCGGTATTTGTTTTGGGTCCAACGCGAAGCACAGCTTTTTCGGCAGCTCTTTGTGCTCGCTTTTCAATAGTTGTAACAACCCGCAAACCAGCTACTCCAAGTGCGGCATCGTCGTAACCTAAAGTGTTTAATCGTTTCGCAACTTCACCAAGAATGTAGCCCTTCGGACCAGCTAAACGATTTCCATCTATTCGATCCATGTAGACAGGAAACTGAATGTTTGCTCGTTCGTTTGCACTTAACCAACTTTGGCTAACCATCGCATCTAAAGCTGAATTCCATCTCTCTTTTAATCCAGCTAAATCTGCTTCAGGTGCGAGTCCTTCTGGAGATTTCAAAAGTGATGCTAAGAAAGCCGCTTCGGATGTACTGATTTCACTAACTTCTTTGCCGAAGTAAGCCTGCGCGGCTGCTTCAATTCCATAAGCGCCACGACCAAAATAAACAGTATTCAGATAGTTTTCAAAAATTGTGTCTTTGTCAGAACTGGTTTCAAGTTTGATTGACAAAACTAATTCTTTGACTTTACGAGTTATAGATCTTTCCGAAGTTAGATATGCATTTTTTACGTATTGCTGTGTAATCGTCGATCCACCCTGTTGGCTTCCACCAATCAAGTTGTTGACAACCGCACGTCCAATGCCGGTAATGCTAAATCCAGAGTGGTTGTAAAAATCGCGATCTTCAAGTGCAAGTACCGCGTGCTGCACATTCACTGGAATCTGAGCTAAATCAACCTGCACACGGTTGTATTCGCCAATTCGGCCAATTTCATGTTTGCCATCGGCGTAATAAACGATTGTTGCGTTTGCAAATGAAATTTGA
Source organism: Actinomycetota bacterium (assembly GCA_041158245.1). Taxonomy (GTDB): domain Bacteria; phylum Actinomycetota; class Actinomycetes; order S36-B12; family UBA5976; genus JAFMIT01. Next base: position 2,238 of record JBEBBT010000132.1, read on the forward strand.
TTTGGACTTGGAATTGATGTAATCGACACTAAGTAAGCAAGTGAAAGTGATCCAAATAGACCTAAGAAGAAAGTAGAACCAAGCAATAATTTCAAGGATGGAATGAATCGGCGAAAACCGCTTCGATCACTACGTGGATAATTAATGAAACTTGGCATTGAGATTTTCTTCACGGCAGAACTAAACACTATTAAGCGAGGTCTCGTGGCTTTCGCGCAGCCTTGCGCGGTTTGCCGTCTCCAAGTACGTAGGACACCAGAGCGTGATTCCATCCACAACCTTGGCAAACCTCTACTGTGTAAATGCTCAAGAAGCCATATTGCGACGCCATGCGAGGTAAGTCAGTTGGTTTAACGATCTTGCCACTCGCATATCCGAGTTCAACTGAATATACGTAAGTCAGTTCGTTGAGTGCGGTCTTTGTACAAATCGGACAAAGGCGCTCAGTGGTTTGTCCATAATATTTAGCGGCCCGCAGTAAATAAGGGTCTGTGTCAGCACCATCGAAATTGAACCCGGCGGTTCGACGAATTTCCAAAATTGCCTCACGTCGAGCAAGCGCGTGGTCGACCACGTTGCGTGGCACCTTTGGGTCTTGCACCTCTTCTGGGGTCTCGGGCGCGAGTGAGCCTGAGCTAGTCGAACGTAAGCGACTGCCCTTGATTGAGGATTGACGAGGTGTGGCCATCAGAGCCCGAAGGGTACGCACAAAATCGACAGTTCGCCCAGGAGTTTGCCTCCACCATAGTTTTTGATGTATCATTTTGATACATCATTGGGAGGTATCAATGCGGAAGTCTTCTGCCGTTGAGCTGGCCATTCTTGGACTACTCCAAGAGAGCCCGCTTCACGGTTATGAACTGCGCAAGCGACTTTCCACGTTGTTGGGTGCTTTACGAGCGATTTCTTATGGAGCGCTTTACCCAGCACTTAGACAACTTTCAGAAGCTGGATACATAACTGAAACCGGAAATGAAACGGCTCCAGGTCCAGCACTATCCTCAAAACGCGCACGAATTACTTACAGCCTGACCGATGCTGGCAAAAAGCATCTTTCAGATCTGTTAGCCGAGTCAGGACCAGAAACTTGGGATGACGAAGGTTTTGGAGTTCGTTTTGCGTTCTTCTCTACAACTGAAAGCGAAGTTCGACGCCGGATTCTTGAAGGCCGTCGATCCCGTCTTGCCGAACGTAGAGCAACACTTCGCGAGAGCGTGGCGCAAGCTCGCGAACGAATAGATCGATACACAATCGAACTACAACGACATGGTCTAGACGGTGTTGAGAACGAATTGCGTTGGATTGATGAATTAATCGCAGCCGAAAGTCGCAGTAATACTCAAGTAACAAATTTGAAGGGAATCTCATGAGCGAGATCAGAGTGGCAATTGTTGGTGTCGGTAACTGTGCTGCATCACTTGTCCAAGGTGTTGAGTTCTACAAGGACGCATCACCAAAAGAAACAGTCCCAGGACTTATGCACGTACAGTTTGGCGAATACCACGTTAAAGACGTGAAGTTTGTTGCCGCTTTTGACGTGGACGCGAAGAAGGTCGGTAAAGATCTTTCTGAAGCAATCCTCGCAAGCGAAAACAACACAATTAAATTGTGTGACGTTCCAAAGTCAGGTGTAATTGTTCAACGTGGACATACATACGACGGTTTAGGTAAGTACTACCGCTTAACAATTGAAGAATCAAACGAAGCACCAGTTGACATCGTTAAAGCTTTGAAAGATAACAAAGTTGATGTTTTGGTTTGCTACCTTCCAGTTGGTTCTGAAGAAGCAGCGAAGTACTACGCACAATGCGCAATCGACGCTGGCGTTGGTTTCGTAAACGCACTTCCAGTATTTATTGCTGGTACAAAGGAATGGGCTGACAAATTCACTGCAGCTGGAGTTCCTATCGTTGGCGATGACATCAAATCACAGGTTGGTGCAACCATCACTCACCGAGTCTTGGCTAAGTTGTTCCAAGACCGCGGCGTAATTGTTGATCGCACCTACCAGCTAAACGTTGGTGGAAACATGGACTTCATGAACATGTTGGAACGCGATCGCCTCGAATCAAAGAAAATTTCCAAGACCCAATCTGTGACTTCACAGTTGGACCACGACTTGGGTGAAGGCAACGTTCACATTGGACCATCTGACTACGTTAAGTGGCTTGATGACCGCAAGTGGGCATTCGTTCGCCTTGAAGGTCGTGCTTTCGGAAACGTGCCATTGAACTTGGAATACAAGCTAGAAGTTTGGGATTCACCAAACTCAGCTGGTGTAATCATTGACGCAATCCGTGCTTGCAAAATTGCACTTGATCGCAAGATCGGTGGACCTATCTTGTCAGCGTCTTCATACTTCATGAAGTCACCACCAATTCAATACACCGATGATGCTGCGAAACAAGCCGTTGAAGACTTCATCAACGGAAAAGTTGAACGCTAAATCCCCTTCATTCAAAAACACCGCAACTTCGGTTGCGGTGTTTTTGTTTTGAGATTATTTATTTTCTTGCCACCATGCAAGAAGTTCTTGGGTGGCTTGCTCTTCAGTCATTGGGCCACGATCTAGGCGTAGCTCTAAAAGATAGTTGTAAGCCTTACCTACCAGCGGACCTGGTTTTATTCCAAGCAAATTCATAATCTGTTGCCCATCGAGGGTTGGGCGAATTGCATTCAATTCTTCTTCCAACTGCAACTGATTGATTCTTTGTTCAAGAGAATCGTAAGTGCGAGCCAAGTTGTCGGCTTTGCGTTTATTTCTAGTAGTGCAATCAGCTCGAGTTAATTTGTGAAGCCGAATTAATTGGTCGCCAGCATCGCGCACATAGCGACGAACTGCTGAGTCAGTCCATTCGCCATTTCCGTATCCGTGGAAACGAAGATGCAGTTCAATTAATCTGTAAACGCTGTCAATTTCTTCATTGCTAAATCGCAATGCTGCCATTCGCTTTTTTGCGAGCTTTGCCCCCACAACCTCGTGGTGATGAAATGAAACACCACCGCCATCTTCGAATCTTCGGGTCTTTGGTTTTCCGATGTCATGCAATAAAGCTGCTAGTCGCAAAATCAAATCCGGTTCAAGTTTGGGATCATGCGATTGTTCCAAATCAATTGCTTGTTCCAGAACTATCAATGAATGTTCAAAAACATCTTTGTGTCGATGGTGTTCATCTAACTCAAGTTTGAGTTTGGGAACTTCGGGTAAAACAATCTCTGCTATTCCTGTTTCAACAAGCAATTGCAAACCAACTCTGGGGTTGGGCGCGAGTAAAAGTTTTGACAATTCATCGCGTACACGTTCTGCTGAAATTATTTCAATTCGGCTAGCCATTTCTTTCATCGCCGCGACAACTTCATCCGCCACTTTGAAATTTAATTGCGCCGCAAAACGACAAGCCCGCATCATGCGAAGTGGATCATCGGAAAATGAATCTTCTGGAGCGCCCGGAGTTTTTATCACAGCAGCAGCGATGTCTGAGATGCCACCAAAAGGATCGTGGATTTCGCCACTTGGAAGTGAAAGTGCGATCGCATTTATCGTGAAATCACGCCGAGCCAAGTCATCATCGAGTGAGGTTCCAAAATTCACTGTTGGTTTGCGCGAATCCTCTTCGTACTGCTCGGCCCGATAAGTTGTTATCTCTAACTGCGCTCCGTTTTTGTTTACTCCCACGGTGCCAAATCGAATTCCGACATCCCAAACTCCGTCAGCCCAGCCTTTAACGACTTCAAGTACCTGCTCTGGAGTGGCATTTGTGGTGAAATCCAGGTCAGCCTGACCCCTGCGCATAACTGCGTCTCGGACCCAGCCGCCAACAAGGGCTAACTCAAATCCAGCGCCTGCAAAGCGCTCGCCTAATTCCAAGGCGATTCTTGGGATTGGAGTTTGGCTATCTACGCTCACAAGGGCAGAGACTACGCACGGCAAGGCGGTTACCCTTAGACGTATGAGCATCCGTCGTGCCTCAAATCCCAGGGGCTCGCGCCAACGGCGCAAAAACCAACGCGACGAAGTAAGTGCTGGCGGCCTAGTAGTTGAGTTAGAAACTATGCGGGCTGTCATCATTGGGCGACGAAATAATCGTGGCCGACTTCTGTGGTCGCTACCAAAAGGTCATCTAGAAGAAGGTGAAACTCCACACGATGCAGCTATTCGTGAGGTGTTTGAAGAAACCGGTCTTTCAGGAGAGATTCATGCCGATCTAGGTGTGATTGATTTTTGGTTTCAACAAGACAAAGTCACCATTCACAAAACTGTTCATCACTTTTTGATTTTGGCAAAGAGCGGTGAGTTGGTTGCGCAAGAAGGTGAAGTGGATGAAATTGCCTGGGTTGGTCTAGATCAAATTGCAATGCGGCTTACTCACGATGATGAAAAGCAACTAATCTCAAAAGCACATGCAATTTTGTCGGAGATTAAATGAACAAGTTCTTGAGTGGATTGTTGATCTCATTTTTGCTGATTTTCAATTTACCAATTTCTAATGCGGCCAAACCCACCAACACCATTGATCTAAAATCACAAACGAAACTTTGGCTAACTGATCGTGCAAATATAACTTTCACAATTGCCGAAACTTCGGGGAACCAAATCAGCAACGCAGAAGTAGCAATCTCAACTGACACTTTGCTTGGAAGAAGTGCAATTAGACAAGTCATCAAGAAGCCAAACACTGTTGATTACAGAAGTATTTTTGAGACAGCGACTATCGAGCAAAATGAAAATGAATATTCGTTCACCATGCCTGGTTCGAAATGGCAATTCAATGGAGCTGGAACATATGCACTTCGGATTACTGTCTATGTACGCGGTGAAGCTCAAAAAGTTACGTCATTTATTTCATTCCTACCAAAATCTGTAACAATAAATAAATTACGAGTTTCAACTGTTCTGCCATTAATTGTTAACTCAGGACTAACACCTAATGATTCAATTCTTAATGATGACACAGCAAATTTATTTCTAGATGGCGCAGGAATAAATTCAGTATTGAGTGTTGGACGCAAAATCAAGAATGCCACTTGGGTTTTGGATTCTGACACATTGCGCTTGGCCCAAAGTATTGCAACTAGCAATGTAATTGCATCGCCTGAAATTCACAATGCCACTGAAGAACAAATCTCTGGTGCTGAAAATTGGCTAGCCAAAGTGATTACGACAGTGAATTCCCAAAATGCTTTTGTCGCTCCAACCGGAAATGTTGATTCCGTGGCGTTGAATAATGAAAACTACAAGCGAATTGCAGCTCTCTCGCTGTCAGACACACAATATGTAACAGATTACTTCGCTGGACTTGAATTTAAAAAAATCACCATTGCGCCTGATGGAGACTATCCAAATTCAGGATTTGAATGGTTGAAGTCCAATCAAATCAAGACCAACCTATTGAATTCAGAGGCTTACCCTGCACAAGATTCCACTTACACACCAAATGGTGTGGTGCGAGATGGAGTAGGTAACAAGTCACCTGTCATTGATCGGTATGCATCAGGTTTATTCAGCAATGCAATTGGTAGTGACATTAATTCTGGAATGTACCAAGCAGCTTTTGCTGGAGATCTACTGATTACAGCATTGGAACAACCTGGAGTAAAACGCTTTTTGGTCATAAAGCCAGATATCAATCAAACAGATATAACGGATGCAAAATTTAAGTTTGCCAGTACTGCTCTAAAAGCACCCTGGCTTGCACAAGTAAAGCTTTCTAAATTTCAAGACTTTAATGTTGGCAATCGAAATCGTAATGCGACAGAAAATAAGTTGAATCGGTCCACAAAAGATTTAATCAAGAGTGCTCGCACAACAAAAAGCAATCTTGCTTCTTTAATTTCAGGTGCAATAGAAGAGAAGCAATTGGACTTTGCAATTTTGCGGGCTGCAAATGAAGTTGCAGATAAAAGTACGAAAGAGTCTTTGAATGTAGAGACCACTAAATTCTTGGATCAACTAAATGATGCTGTAAGAATTATGTCTGCTGGCAGTGTGATTTTCCCCAACGAAAATGCAAAAGTTCCAATCACAGTGCGCAACGACTTAAGTGTGCCTATCGAAATCCACATCGAAACAGTTGGATTACCTTCGGTACGCGTCATCCCAGATTCAGTTGAGGATTTGGAGATTGCGCCAGGAAGAAGAAAAAGTATCGAAATACCAACTCGCTTGATTGGTACTGATACGGCTTACTTGCAACTTCAAATTACTGACTCAAATGGCAAACACATCGGCCAACCAATCTTGATTCAGCTTTCGTCTTCCGCGTATGCACAAGCGGCTGCGTGGGTAATTGGGGCAGCATTTGCGCTTTTACTTGTATTTGCAATTCGCAACACTTTAAAACGAATTAGAGCTAGCCGAGGCAATTCACGGGAGAATACGGAATTGTGAGTGAGGTCAACGATTCTTCAGTGATGCGAAACAGTTCACTAATGGCTGTTGGCACAATCACTTCAAGAATCACTGGCGTGCTTCGCGATGTGGCGATGACCGCTGCATTGGGCTTTTTTCTTGTAAGCGATGCTTTTTCTCTCGGAAACACTCTGCCAAACATTGTTTACCTGTTACTAATTGGCGGCGCGCTCAATTCAGTTTTCGTTCCACAATTAGTTAGACATATCGAAAGTGATAGTGATGGCGGAAAAGCCTTTTCAGATCGCCTGCTATCACTGACCGGAGTGGCATTACTTGCAATAAGTGCATTATCTGTAGCACTTGCTCCATTTCTAATCAGCATTTATACAAGCTCAGATACGCCAAGAGATCAGTACGAACTTGCGGTTGCATTTGCTCGACTTTGTTTGCCGCAAATCTTTTTCTACGGTGCATACACGATGTTGCAGCAAGTTCTTAACGCACGTGGGAAATTCGCTGCGGCATTCTTTGCTCCAGTCGCAAACAATTTAGTCGCAATAGCGGTTTTTGTATCCTTCATTTTGATTGCCAAACCTGATGAGTCAAATCTAGTTTCACTTTCAAATAATGAAGTTCTTCTTCTTGGTCTTGGTTCAACAGCCGGCGTTGCTGTTCAAGCCTTGATTTTGGTTCCGTTACTTTTTAAAACTGGATACAGATTCAACTGGCGTTCGGATTGGAAGAATGCCGATTTAGGAAAATCAGCTTCGTTGGCAAAGTGGACCATAGCGTTGATTGTTCTCAATCAAGTTGCATATTCCATCGTCACTCGATTTGTGACTGAGGCAAACTTGATCACAAGTTCTACTGGTGGAACACCTACTGGATTAACTACCTATCAAAAAGCGAATTTGATTTTTATTCTTCCGCATTCTGTAATAACGATTTCGTTAGTAACGGCACTACTTCCAAGCCTGAGCAAAATTGCTCACAAACAAGACTTCAAAGCGCTCGGTGCTGAAGTGGTTAAGTCAGTGCGAGTTGTTTTGGTGCTGCTGATACCGATTGCAGGTTTGCTTGCCACAACTGCAAATGAAATTACGACATTGCTTTTTGGAAATGGCGTCGCTGGAATCGCTGCTGCAAACGCGACTGGAACTGTTGCTGCTTGCTTTGCACTCGGTTTGCCTTCTTTTTCAATTATTTATTTGATCAATAGAGCTTGGTATGCAATGGAAAACACCAAAACTCCATTTGTGATTTCTATCTATATAAATGTTTTAGCACTGGCAATCAGCATTCCACTATTCAATATGGCAACTGATGAATTGAAGGTTGCGATGTTCGGAGTTGGCTACACCATCACATATCTATGGGTTGGTGCATACTCGTGGATTAGGTTGCGTAAAGATTTGGGGTATCTCCCAGCTGGATCCGTTTCTGTAATTTTGGTGCGAGTTTTAATCGCGGCAATCCCAGCCGTATTTTTCGCATATTTCTTCCGCGAATATGGACTCTATGCAGTGGTGGACGGGCAACTCGGAGTCCTGCTTGGCCTTATTGCCACTTGGGGCTTTGGGTTACTTAGCTATGCGCTTATTGCAATTTATTTGCGAGTATCTGAACTTCAGGCTCTCAAAGAATTAGTAATCCGTAAACTTCGTGGCTCGCAAGTCGCCCAATAATTATTGCCAACTAAACTTGGACCTCTACCAATAATTTCTGGAGTTTTCGTGACCGTACACAACGTAATCATCATCGGTTCAGGTCCATCTGGCTACACCGCTGCAATGTATGCAGCCCGCGCGCAATTGAATCCAGTCATCTTTGAAGGCGCAGTCACAGCAGGTGGCGCGTTGATGAATACAACTGAGGTTGAAAACTTTCCAGGTTTCCCTGACGGCATCATGGGTCCTGCGCTAATGGAAAACATGCGCGCACAAGCAGCGAAGTTCGGTGCGCAGTTCATTACAGATGATGTAACAGCAATTGATTTTTCAAATGAAATTAAATCGGTAACAGATGGCAGTGGTAAGACCTACCAAGCAAAAGCAATCATCTTGGCAATGGGTTCTGCTTATCGCGAACTTGGTGTACCAAATGAAAAACGTCTTTCAGGTCATGGTGTTTCATGGTGTGCAACTTGTGACGGTTTCTTCTTCCGTGGACAAACCATTGCTGTTGTTGGTGGTGGCGACTCAGCAGTTGAAGAAGCTACTTTCTTAACCCGCTTTGCTGAGAAGGTCTACTTGATTCACCGTCGCGATGAATTGCGCGCATCTAAGATTATGGTTGCACGAGCTGAAAGCGATCCAAAGCTTGAGTTCGTTTGGAATTCCGCAGTTCAGGAAGTTCTAGGTGATGACCAAGTGACCGGCCTTCGCCTTAAAAACACAGTTGATGGTTCGGAATCTGTTTTGCCAGTGACTGGCTTGTTCGTTGAGATTGGTCACGATCCGCGTTCAGAGTTGGTTAAGGGAGTTGTCGATACAGATGCGGAAGGCTATGTCCAAGTAAAAGGCAGAACTACCGCAACAAATATCGATGGAGTTTTTGCTGCTGGCGACCTCGTAGACAATCGCTACCGCCAGGCAATCACCGCGGCTGGCTCAGGTTGCGCTGCGGCACTCGATGCTGAAAAGTGGTTAGCCCACTAAATCCCTTCGGATTCAATAGGCTTCGCTACATATAAATAAGGAGAAACAATGGGTAACAACACCGTAGTTATTACAGACGCAGACTGGGACAGCAAAGTTCTAAAAAGCGAAAAGCCAGTTTTGGTTGATTTCTGGGCTGAATGGTGTGGTCCATGCCGAATGGTCGCTCCTATTCTTGAAGAAATTGCTGGCGAAAATGCTGACAAGATCACCATCGCGAAGTTGAATGTTGATGAGAATCCAGTTTCTGCTGGAAATGCTCGTGTAACTAGCATCCCAACTTTGAATGTTTATGTTGGTGGCGAACTTGTAAAGCAAATCATCGGTGCAAAGCCAAAAGCTGCTCTGCTCGCTGATTTGGCTGCCTACCTATAAGGACTGCAATGCGCCTACTTCGTCGAGGCGACCGTGATGTCGCTGTTGGCGAAATCAGAGCGCGGCTTGCCCACATTGGTTTTGCAGTTGAGTCCGATGAATCAACTTACTTCGATGAGCGTTTAGATATCGCAGTTCGCGCATTTCAAACAGCTCGAGGTTTAACCCCAGATGGAATCATCGGACCGTTGACCCTTGGACGACTCGAAGAAGCATTGTGGGCATTAGGCGATCGCACTCTTTCATTTACTCCTGGCAATTTAATGCAGGGTGATGATGTTGTTTCATTGCAACAGCGATTAACAACATTGGGTTTCGATTGCGGAAAAGTTGATGGCATTTTTGGAAAGCGTACCGATGGAGCTTTGCGTGAATTTCAAAGAAGTGTTGGATTAATTGAAGATGGAATTGCAGCAAATCTAACCTTTGAAGCTTTTCATAGATTACGCAAAACTGTTTCTGGTGGTCGCTCTGAAAAACTTCGACAGTCAGTTGTGTTAGATGCAATGCGAACCGGAATTGCGAATAAAACCATTGCAATTGATGCACAAATTGGTGGCGCAAATGAAGCTACCGTAAATCAAGTTGCAAATAAGCTGCAAGGCCGTCTGACTGCTCTAGGAGCAACAGTTGCACTAACTCATCCACTGATGCAGCCTTCAAATTCGAATGAAGCTGAAAGAGCGGATCTATGCAACAAAATCAAGGCAGACTTGGTTTTATCAATTCAAAGTGATTTAGAAAGTTCGGAATTGGTTTTCCATTTTGGCTCTGAACATGGTGGTTGGTCACACACTGGACAACGCGCTGCAATCCGAATCAAGGATGCAGTATCAAATAGCTTGTCCAAAGAATTTCAAATAGGCGCACGCACTTGGGAAATTCTGCGATTAACCAGAATGCCTGCGGTAACAATTAATTTGAACAGTTTGGATTCATCAGAATTAAGCGATAAAAAAATCTTAGAAAACTTTGTTTCTGGAATCTCAACAGGTATCTCAGTTTTCTTTGAACCTGTTAATTAAAGCGAGTTAAAACTCACTCTCATCATCATCGAATTCGGCTGAAGCCAAGTCCAAATTCGGCGCAATCAAACTCAAAATAAAGCCCGCAATTACGCCCACTACGAGAAGTGCAAATAAGCCTTTGAGAACCTTCATGATTCCTCCGATTTCCTGTGCTAATCATGCTCCTAATCCACTATTCCGCTCAACTCGTGACCCAACGATGAAATGTGAGCAGAAATAGGGCAATGTACGCACCCTAAGGAGGTGCAATATGCAACAAGACGGCTCACGTTTAGACCCATGGATTTCAAGGTACGCTGCTCGAGCCTCGAGCATGACAGCAAGTGAAATTCGCTCATTGTTTGCAGTTGCATCCCGACCTGAGGTGGTATCGCTAGCTGGTGGAATGCCTTATGTGCAGGCCCTGGACCTAGATCAAATGGCCGACAATTTCGCCAAAATGATTCGTGAGCGCGGTGCAACTGCGCTTCAGTATGGCTCGGGCCAAGGCGATCCGTTCTTGCGTGAGCAAATTCTTGAAGTCATGGCTGAAGTTGGTATCAGTGCAAATGCAGATGACATTGTGGTTACCACTGGCTCTCAAATGGCTTTGGATTTAGTTGTCCGAGTTTTTTGCGATCCAGGCGATGTTGTACTTGTGGAATCTCCATCGTATGTGGGTGCGCTCGGAGTTTTTCGCGCTTACGAATGCGAAGTAGTGCACGTACCGATGGATGAGGTCGGTCTAGATCCAGTCGCTTTGGAAGAAATTGTTCAACGACTTACAAAAGAAGGAAAGAAGATCAAACTTCTTTACACAATTCCTTCGTACCACAATCCTGCAGGTCTAACTCAAACTCCTGAACGTCGCCAACAAGTTTTAGATGTTGCTAGACGTCATCAACTTGCCGTACTTGAAGATGATCCATACGGTCTGCTTGGATTTGATGGAAAAGTTCCACGTGCAATGCGTGCAGATGAATCAAATCAAGTTTTATACCTAGGCTCATTTTCAAAAACAATCGCGTCAGGACTCCGTGTAGGTTGGGTTTTGGCTCCGCATGGAGTGCGCGAGAAATTAGTTTTGGCAGCTGAATCGGCTGTGTTGTGCCCTTCAAACTTTGCGCAACTCGCAGTTAGCGATTACCTACAAAATCAACCATGGCGAGATCAGATTTCTGTATTTAGAGAAACCTACAAACAGCGTCGCGATGCCTTGTTAGACACAATGAAATTATTAATGCCCGCTGGTACAAAGTGGACCGTTCCAACCGGTGGTTTTTATTCTTGGGTGACATTGCCTGAAGGAATTGATTCACGAGCAATGTTGCCGCGAGCTGTAACATCTTTAGTTGCTTATGTTCCTGGCACTGGCTTCTATGTAGATGGTCAAGGCAAAGGAGAGTTACGACTTTCATATTGCTACCCAACACCAGAGCGAATTGTCGAAGGTGTACGTCGTCTTGCTGGCGTTGTTGAACAAGAATTGGATTTACTTGCAACATTTGGTCCGGATGCAATGCCGCAAACTGAAATGCCAAATTTTGCAAATACTCCTGCCCCTAACGTGAGGTAGAAAATGCAGGTTGTAATTCTTGCTGGTGGTTTGTCACATGAGCGCGACGTATCTGAAAAATCGGGTCGACGTCTAGCTGAAGCATTGCGCGAATTTGGCCACGATGTAGTTGTTAAAGATACTGACTCATCACTTTTGAAATTTCTAGCTGACAAAAATCCAGATGTGGTTATCCCGATGCTTCACGGTGCGGCCGGTGAAGATGGAACCTTGCGTGATGTTTTGGAGTCACTTGCCATTCCATATGTTGGTTCAACTCCGGATGCTTGCCGAGTTTCATTCGATAAACCAGTTGCAAAATCAGTTATTTCTGCCGCCGGAATCAAAGCCCCCCAAGGTGTTGCACTTCCACACGCCACATTTCGAGAGCTCGGTGCAGATGCAGTGATGGCTGCAGTCTTGAATCGGGTTGGTTTGCCGGCGATGGTTAAACCTGCACGTGGTGGATCTGCTCAAGGGGCGACCATTGTTACTGATGCAAACCAGTTACCAAGTGCATTGGTTGGCGCATTTGCATATGGTGAAATTGCAGTAGTTGAGCAATTCATCGACGGGACTGAAGTTGCGGCTTCCGTGATTGAGACTGGTGAAGGCTTAAAAGTTTTGCCAATTGTCGAGATCCTGCCAGACAGTGGGTTTTACGACTATCACCATCGATACACCGCTGGAATTACTGAATTCTTTTGCCCAGCGCGATTGGAAGAAAAAGTCATTCAGAAAATTGAAAATGCTGCAAAGGTCATCCATACAACTCTGAATTTGAGAGATTTTTCTCGAAGCGACTTAATTGTGGACAAAAACGGCGAAATTTGGTTCATTGAAGTCAATGTGGCTCCAGGACTCACTGAAACCTCCCTCTTCCCACAATCAGCCGAAGCGAGCGATGCCGAACTTGGTGCTATTTTTGATGCACTAATCAAAAGAGCTGTATTGCGAGGAACTAAATGACTACTACGCAAATCAAAGTAAGTGGAATGACTTGCGGCCACTGCGTAAATTCTGTGACTGAAGAGCTTCAAACTATCTCTGGTGTAACTCAAGTAAATGTTGATTTGGAATCTGGCAATATAACTATTGAATCAGGTACTGAACTTGATGCAGATCAGATTGAAGCTGCAATCAAAGAAGCGGGATACGAAGTCGTAGGTGCATAATGCCTAATCAGGTCGATCTTGTTGTAACGGGAATGACCTGTACATCTTGCGCATACCGAATCGAACGTAAACTAAACAAGCTTGATGACGTCACTGCTTCGGTGAATTATGCAACTGGAATTGCACATGTTGAGTTTGGTCAAGATGTTGAAATCCAAAAATTAATTGAAACTGTTGATGCAGCAGGTTATAACGCACTTGCGCCAAATCCTTTATTAGACGAACAAGTCGCCCAATGGGAAAAGGATCATGAAACCGATTTGCGAAACCGTTGGTTGTTTGGCGCAGTTTTAGCATTGCCAGTATTCCTTGTTGCAATGTTTTCACAACTTCAATTTTCTAACTGGCAACTTGTTGCTCTGGTTGCATCAATTCCAGTTGTAACTTGGACAGCATGGCCACTACACCGAGCGATGTTGACTAATGCACAACATCAATCGACCACAATGGATACGTTAGTTAGCCTGGGTGTAATCGCTTCTTATCTAGGTTCTATTTTTCAATTCATAACTGCAAAAGGGCATCATGAGCCACATCTTTATATTGATGTTGCGGTAGTTGTACCTGTCTTCGTCGTTTTTGGTCGATGGCTGGAATCTAGAAACAAAAGGCGAGCGAGTTCGGTCTTGCGCGCAATTGCAAACGCAACCCCTAAGACTGCTGTTGTTTGGCGAGATAATTCTTGGCACGAACTGAATATTGCAGAAATACAAGAAAATGATTTAGTCAAAGTGAATCCTGAATCAACTATTCCAGTTGATGGAACCGTGAAGTCTGGCTATTCCACAGTTGATCTTTCGATGCTCACCGGCGAATCCAAACCATCTTCAATATCTGAGGGTGCTGAAGTTTTCGCAGGTTCGATTAACTTAGAAGGACAAATAGAAGTCAACGTGACGTCCGCAGGCGCCAGGACCAAAATCTCACAAATCGCTGGATTAGTTGCGGCTGCGCAAAGTTCGAAAGCGCAAATTGCTCGGTTGGCGGATCGCATCAGCGCGGTGTTTGTTCCCGTGGTGCTTTCAATTACATTAGCAACTGGCATCGCTTGGTACTTTTATGACTCTAGCCGTGTGGTTGAAGTCATGATTGCTGTGCTTGTGATTGCATGTCCGTGCGCATTAGGACTTGCGACTCCTACCGCTCTTGTCGTTGGCTCAGGACGAGCCGCTCGATTAGGAATTTTGATTTCGGGTCCGCAAGTTTTTGAGCAGAGTACAGAAGTAGACAACATAATTTTTGATAAGACTGGAACTCTTACCACCGGAAAAATGTCAGTGACAACGGTTTCAGTCTCACCGGAAAACTTTCCTTTGCTAAAAGCCCTTGCTTTAACAAATCAACACCCAGCCTCTATTGCTATTGCGAAACATTTAGAGTTAGAGCCAGTGGTCATCGAAAATGTGAAATTGGTACCTGGTTTAGGAGTGCGAGCTTCATACCATGGTCAAATAGTGGAATTGGGTAGCGGAAGATTTCACAATTTATCTTCAACTAGTCACGAGACTGAAAGCTTCTTATTTATCGACGGTGAATCAACAGGTTCCATAAAACTTGCTGACACATTAAATCCTGGAGTCGATGAGTTATTTGCAAAACTAAAAAATGACGGCATCTCAGTGATTGTGGCTACTGGCGATACATCAACAATCGCGGCAGAGAAAATCCAAACTTTGCAAATAGATCAATATATTTCTGGTTGCACTCCAGAGCAAAAACTCTCACTTATTAAAGACCTGCAATCTAAAGGTCACAAAGTTGCAATGGTTGGTGATGGCACTAACGATGCACCTGCGCTAGCGCAGGCGGATATGAGCATTGCAATTGGCACTGGCACCGACGTTGCAAAAGCGGCAGCTGACATAACTTTATTGCGGACCGATTTATCTCTGGTGCCAAAAGCAATTTCGCTATCGCGAAACACTCTGCGAGTTATTAAGCAAAATCTATTCTGGGCATTCGGTTATAACGTTGCCGCAATCCCATTAGCCATGACCGGCCGACTCAACCCGGTCATTGCTGGAATTGCCATGAGCGCATCTAGCGTTCTGGTGGTGACGAACTCTTTGCGAATTCGCAAAATTAAGATTTAAGAGTTACCTGATTTACGAATATTGGTTAGCCAAGAATCAGAATCTTTGAATTGCAAATCTGACATTCCCGAGCGGACCGTTGGAATTACACCATCGTGTCTTGGGTATGAACCTAGATAACGCACCTCTGCACAAATTCGATGCAGACCTTTAAGGGCCTCTCCAACTCTTTGTTCATCAATGTGACCTTCACAGTCAATTGAGAAGTAGTAATCACCAAGTTGTTTTTGGGTTGGGCGCGACTCCAATCGAGTTAGGTTCACCCCGCGAACCGAAAACTCAGTCAGGATTTCTAGAAGAGCGCCCGCATGATCGTCGTGGATGAAAACAACAAGTGTGGTGCGGTCAGCTCCAGTCATTGCGGGTGGATTTGTTGGTCGAGTGACTAACACAAATCTGGTTTTAGCAGTCGAATTGTCACCAATTTCATGTGCTAAAACATTTAAGCCATAGTGAGTTGCTGCGATTTCTGCTGCAATTGCTGCTTGATATCTTGACGCTGGATCTGCCACTTCTTCGGCCGCTGCCGCAGTTGAGAGTGCTGGAACAACTCTTGCATCCGGTAAAGCTGTAGCCAACCATCCGCGGCACTGGGCAAATGCATGGGGATGAGTTGTGATGAGATTTACATCTTCGAGTTTTGTTCCAGGCCGAGCCATCAAACTGAATTTCACATTGATTGCTGCTTCATCAACGATCACCAGTGGCTCGCCAGATGCAAGTTCATCAAGAGTTTGAGAAACCGATCCTTCAACACTATTTTCAAGTGGTACCAGAGCCGCATCCACTTCACTGTTTCGTACTGCATCTAAAACAGCCGTCACTGTTGGGTATGGAATTAGATTCGCGTCTTTTGCGGCGTTGAGTTGCAAAAGTGCGGCTTCGGTAAAAGTCCCGCGCGGGCCTAGGAAAGCGATGTTTTTCATTTCATTACTCCTTTGGTCTCGCGTTTGCAATTGCTTGAACTTCTTCTGGACTCAATGCAGTTTCTGATTTACCTTCGAAAATTGTTTTGCTGTAGATACGTCCACTGCTGTGCCCTTGAATAGAAGTAATGACTATGCCATTGGCAGCATCATCCAAGATCGCTAGGCTGAACGAGAATTGGCCACCGATGTCTCCAGTGGCGTTAAAACGAACGACTGCAAGATGACGCAAGGATGCAGCAATATCGCGTTGAGCGATAACTACAGACTGGCCCAGTCGAGCAACTTTTTCCATTAAGTCGTCTACTCGCTCAACTTGAGCAATGCCAGCTGACAAAACATCTTCTTCTGAAGCTGTTCCGCGGAAAATAAGGAGCTGCTTTCTAGCTTTGCGGGCACTAAAAATTGCGAAAATTGCCACCAATAACGACAAACCCCCAAGGGCTAGCGAAATTTGTACCAATGTTTCGTTCGACATGAGGCGGAGCCTAGTGTGTGCCAATGCGCTTCGACTTCGTTGTATTCATCAGCACTTTTGCTTTTATTCTGCCTGCCGAACTTCCGGATAAATCTTTTATCGTCACGCTAGTACTTGCCACTAAGCAAAAAAGGTCTGCAGTCTGGGTTGGCGCCGCAATCGCTTTTGGTCTTCAGGCGACAATTGCGGTTACAGCTGGGCAATTGCTCACACGGCTACCTCACGATTTAGTCGTTGGTGTTGTACTCACAATTTTCACTGTCGGTGCCATATTTCTTTATCGAAGTGCCTGGAAAGAACGTGGATCGCATCTTGAAACGGTGGAGATTTCTACAACCTCGAAGACAACTTGGTTAGGTGCAGTTGTTTTGACTTTGGGAATTGTTTTCACAGCAGAATGGGGAGACATCACTCAACTTGGTGCGGCGGCAAACGCAGCTGCAACTGGTAATGCACTTTCAGTTGGATTAGGTGCATGGCTTGCAGAGATAACTGTTGCAGGTTTAGGTGTTTGGTTGGGAAGTCGGATTAAAGACAAATTGCGTCCCGGTCTTCTGCATTTGGTTACGGCAATTGTCCTAACAGTCTTAGCTTTTGTTGCACTTAATGAGTTAATAAGTTCTTAATAATTGCTATTGAAATCAAAGTATTTAGTGCAATTTTGTGCGTTATTTTGTTTTTTAACTAGTGCAATTAGACACGCAGTTACTAGAAGTTGCGTCTAACTTCAATAGGCTCTAAATTCCGCTTACTCGGTCGCTGCTGCATCCCCCGTCGGCAGCGGCCGAGCCTTTTATTTTCTTTTAGTTTTCAATCGGGAAAATCACACCTGGATTCATAATTCCATTTGAATCAAAAGCATTTTTTACTGCCTTCATCGCTGCAATCTCAGAAGGAGTTTTAACATCTTTCAAGTACTTTGTTTTTGCTCTTCCAATTCCATGCTCAGCACTAATTGCACCATTCAAATTCACTACTAATTTCATGACCGAATCAATAACTGGATTTGGATCTTCGCAATTTGAGACTGCTAAATGCAAATTTCCATCCATCACGTGACCAAAGATCCAAAGGTCTTTTATTTCACCATGCTCAGACCAAATTTCTTTCACACCAATAATGAATTTTGAAAGCGAATCAACAGGCACGCAAACATCAATCTTGATCGAGTTTGGCAACCTATTTATATATCCAGTATGGGATTCACGATAAGACCAAAACTTCTCCAAATCTGAAGCATCAAGCGCAAGTAAAGCGGTTTCAGGAAGCTCAGGTTGCTCACCATCTCCCTCAATCAGCAACCACCAGTCGGTTCTTCCTGACAACAGGTTTGCATTATTGGCTGCTGCTATTTCATTAATACTGGACGTTTCCATCAATTCGGCTGCAAGTATTTGAGGTGCCTTTGGTCTACAAAACTCAATTGCTTCATCGATCGAGGTAACGGGCAGTAACACTGTCCATTCGACATGACGAGGCCGTTTTAATTGCAGCCGAACCCGAGTAATCACACCAAGCGTGCCCTCGCTTCCAATTGCTAATCGGGTTATGTCAAAGCCAGTGTTGTTTTTTGCAAGCCCCGATAGATTTTGAAGAATTTCTCCAGTAGGTAGAACTACTTCTACGCCAACGACTTGGGCACTAGTCATCCCATGTGCGACTACTCGCATTCCACCTGCATTTGTAGCAACTGTTCCACCAATAGTCGCGGCTTCTCGTGCACCTAGATCAACGTTGTATTCCAAGCCTTTTTCTTTTGCAAATTTCTGAATTTCGCCAAGGGTAAATCCGGAGTCTGCAATGACTTGATTCGTGGTCTCATCAAAGATCAAATCATTTCTGAGCAATTTCAATGACAAAATAATGTGTGGAAAATCTCCACCAACACTTGCACCTACCAAACTGGTGTTTCCGCCCTGCGGTACAACATTCACATTATTTTCATTACAAACTTTTAATACCGCGGATACCTGTTCTCTATTGCTTACACGAACGACAGCTATTGGGTTTGATTGATAGTGGTTCGTCCAGTCATTTGAATATGGCGCAATTAAGGAGGGGTCAGTTAAGACGTGGTTTTCGCCAACAATTTCTTTGAATTTGGAAATCATTTGCGCCCCATTTCTACTTATTGGTTTATATTCAATGATACTCTCAAGGTCAGAAAATTCTTAGTAAACATTGAGGAATAGATGGACATTAATTCAATCTGCAGAGAATATGAATCTGCTACTGATTACTTTTTGAAAATCTCGAGCGCTCTCGCGCAAAATGAATTGGATTTAAAACAGTCTGATGGTTGGTCAGCTCGACAAGTCATCCATCACATGGCCGATAGTGAGGCTCAAAGCTATGCTCGATTGCGACGATTACTAGCTGAGCCAGAAGGTTCGGTAATCCAAGGTTACGACGAAGCTGCGTGGGCAGATTGTGAAACTTTGGGCTACAACGAACTACCAATTGAAAATTCGCTAGCTGTGTTCAAATCTGTCAGAGCCGCTTCTCTTGATGTTTTAAAGCGAATTGAGCAATCTGACTTTTCAAAATTTGGTATGCACACCGAATCAGGTAAATACACACTTGAAACTTGGATTAGAACCTATTCAAATCATCCAGTAGATCACGGCAATCAAATACTTGCCGCAATTGGCAAGTAGTTATTTGACCAAAACTAATTCTGGATGAGATTCAACTAACTTATCTGAAACAGCACTAGTTGCAACAATGATTGAGTTTGCAAGCGTGTACATATGGTACGTGTCTGGCATTTGTGCAGACGCGGCCTTTGCTGATTCAACTGCAGTTTCAGGCTTATCGAGTGTCAATGCAAAATAATCTTGACCGCAAGTAACAATTGTGTACGGAGAACCCGTTGCCGAGTCAGTCCCTTGTTGTGGAGCAGCTGGTACGCAGTCGACCTTTAGGTAAGTGAATACTTCAACTGGGCCAGCAAAACTTTCTGGGGTGGAAGTGCGGTTAAGGATTTTAGGAAGTCCGAATACCGCCGCAGCTCCAATAACTAGCACACCAGCAACAGCCAAGATGATCTTGGTCGACTTTGAAAGTGGTTCAGTCTTTTCTGCCTTTGCTCGCTTTGCTGGGGTTGAGGCTTTTGCCACCGGAACATCATCAACAATGATGTCGGCGGTGCAGTTTGGGCAAACTTCAGTGCCCGGTTCAACAACAGTCTGGCAAAGTGAGCATTTCATGGGCTACTTGATTCCTTAATATTTAGTAATAGCGGAAGTTTAGTTTGAGGTTGGGGTTGCCAATTTTGCGGTCGATTTAAGCGTAAATCACGGTTTTCGATACCTAACTGTTACCAAACCTCAAAATGGGGCTAACTTGTAATCAAATTTGGTTAATTTTCTATTGCCTAGCCGAGTGGCCTACTCCTACTCTCTGCCACGTGGTCGAACGCCCACAAATTTCTAACTGGCGTGATCACGCGCGTATCACGCTTAATTGAAGGGAAATTAATGAAGAAGACACTTTCAGTGTTGATCTCTGCTTTGCTTGCATTCGCAGGTCTATCTGCTGTCACTGCACCTGCAAATGCATCTGATCGCACCATCACAATCCACTACCACCGTTTCGATGGTAACTATGGAGAATGGAACCTTTGGATCTGGGGATCAGGAACAGGCTACGACAACACTGGTGATCACATTTTCTCAGTAGATGAAACCAAGTCAAAGTTTCCTGCTACCTACACCTTTACATTCCCTGAATCAACATCAGGTTTTGGTTTCGTACTACGTGACAAAAACTGCTGGGGTTGCGGCGAAGTTAAAGATGGTGGAGATCACAGCGCTGCATTAGCTGCAGATACAACCGATGTTTGGGTTGTTGAAGGTTCTAACGATGCTTTCTACAGCGAACCAGCTTTCCCACAAGCTGTTGATTCACCAAAGCCTGGTGTAAAGCTTGGAAAGATGATCGCTCTAGACAAGCGCACTGACAAGGGTGCACTTGTAACTTGGACATCAAAGACCAAGAAGGTCTGTTCAGTAGTTTCTGTTAAAGGAAAGCCAAAGCTAAAGGGTCTAAAGAAAGGCCTTTGCCGCGTTAAGGCTGTAGCAGTAAGTGTTGGCGAATATGGTGCATATTCAAAGACAATTGCTGTTTACGTTAACTAACTAAAAACTAAAAAGGCTGGTGGAGAAATCCACCAGCCTTTTTTTATAACTAAATTTATGAAATCCCAAAAACAGCACCGACTGTAATTACGATTACATATATAAATATTGCAGCACCTATGACTAATGGGAAAACAGCACCTCTTACTTTGTGTTTACGTGCTTTCCATGCATGTTCAACCGCAATAAATGTAGGAGTTAGCAAGATCAAAATACCTGGTACTCCAATCAAAAGTTTTACCCAAAGTGGAGCATCCTGTGGTTTGTCTTCGTTATAACCTAGTAATTCAAAGATTTCCTCGGACACTGTGAAAGTTGCAATTCCGCAAAGAACCGCTACGCCTAACCAATTCCAAGATTTCTTTAATGTTGTTTTAGGCATTGCTTCTCCTTATTTATCCCAGTATCCATCCGGAATTGCACTTAACGCATTTGGTTCGCGTGGCGGGCATTTTTTTCCAGGGCCAACTAGAGGCTCAAAATGCCAAAACTCGTTGTCATATCGACGGCAAAGTCCCCACTTCCAACCATTTAGTTCAACCCATTTGGCAGCAGATTTCAAACCTTTGTTGCGGTTGATGTCTATAGCTAAGCCCCGTGGATGCATTGAAAACTTCGGTGGCAACACAAATTCCGCAGCTTTCTTTGCGCTTCCATATTTTTTGATGGCTTGTTTGTACAGATATTGCTGATCAACAAGTCGGCGAAAACCGCTTGTCATAATTAAGGTGTAGCCAGCTTTCGCAGCGGCAACACGAACCGCGTACCAACGGTTGGCCATTTTTGAATGCATTGCAGTCGGGTATTGCTTTCCGGGTTTAATTTGTGAAGCACCAAGTGACCACTCAGAATACTTACAAGCCCCTTTGGTGATTTCGCGAACTTTTGCTGTCGACTTGTTCGCACAGATGTCGATCACTTTTTCGTTGGCATTAGCCGGCACAATTGAAAGTACTGGTAAGAGCAATGACGCAGCGGTAATAACAGCAATTAGTCGGGTACGTGAAGTCACACCCTGAATCTAGCCCTAAAGTTCGCTATCTAGAAAAGGTGCGTGGATGGCTAGGAAGAAAATCCTGCGATTGTCAGAAGACGAACGTCGACTGCTCGCACGTCCAGCTTTCTATGCTGGTCTGGTTTTTGCGATTTTGCTACTTTTAGTACTTACCGGCTTGATAAATTCCCTTGACTCCGCCCTAGTTTCGCAAGTGAAAGTAAACCAACTCGGCATTCGCGACTTTTTGCGAGCGATTGAAATACCAGGTCAGCGAAGAATTGTTTACCCATTTGCGATTTTAATTGGAGTTCTTTTTACCTTTCGAAGAAAAGATCTTCTGCCGCTAATCACCACAATTTCGGCTTTGGTATTTACAAATGCCGTAACTGGAATGTTCAAGATTTTAACTCTACGTGCTTTCCCGCGAAACGAATTAGGTCCTGAAATTCGCACACTTCCAATTTGGGATGCAGACAAGTTAGGCGCATTTCCCTCGGGTCATGGTGCAAACGTTGCTGCGATTAGCACGCTGCTTGTGCTAGCAGCATATTCCGCTCGCCCACGCTGGAGACCTTTAGCGCCTTACATTGCTGCTTTTACATTAATTCCAATATGTGCAGTCTTTGTGAGTTCATGGGCGTTGAATTTTCACTGGATAAGTGATCTATTTGCCGGCTTGGCTTTAGGTATCTGCACAACAATCGTGGCTGCACTATGGGCCTTACATTTGCCAGACCACTGGCGCCATCCAGACTTAGTTGGAAAAGGTAGAACTGCCACGGTCTTGATAGTGCTTGGCACAATGGGAGTGATTTTCATGTTTGCCGGAAATTCATTCTTACAAGAGTCATACACATCAGTGGTTTTGGTAGTTGGAACTCTTGCTGTTATTGCTTACTTAACTTCTAAATCTATTTCAAGAAAAGTTTCTCAAAAAAGAAATTAGCTAAATGGCTTTCTCGAATCAATCGCCATTGAAAACTTCCCAAGTGTTCGCCAAAGCTTTGCAAGTGCATCTTTATCTTCATCTGTAACCAGATTTCCCATAACCCGCAATGCAATTTCCATCAGCCAAGTGGATCGCATTCCAATTGGTCCAGCTATTTTTAAGAATTCTTCTGAAGTTAATACGCCTGCGATTCGGCGCGCTGCCGAAAATGCTAGCCCGTAGTTAGCTCGCAAAATATCTGGCCATGTAGTAGTCATATTTTCTGGATTGGTCGCTAAATAATCTGCAGCTAGGCGCCCGGTTTCTAAACCATAATCAATGCCTTCGCCATTTAGCGGGTTCACACAACCAGCCGCATCACCAACAAAAATCCAGTTCGGTCCCGCAACATTGCTTACAGCTCCACCCATGGGCAAAAGAGCTGACCATGGTTTTTGAATCTCGCCAGATAGTTTCCACTCTTCGCGTTGTGCATCGGTGTAAAAATCCATCAACTGACGAAGATTTATATCAGCTGGTTTATTCTCAGTTGCAAGAGTTCCAACACCAATATTTACATTTCCATCGGCTAACGGAAAAATCCATCCATAACCAGAAAGTATTTGATTATCGGTGCCACGAAGTTCTAAGTGAGAGGTAATCCAAGGATCATCACTTCTTTCACTTGCTACATATCCGCGAGCTGCAACACCGTATACGGTGTTCTTATGCCATTGACGGTTTAGAACTCTGCCGAGCTGTGATTTGGCTCCATCTGCAACCACAACTCTTTTTGCAGTTATGTTTAACTGACCTTCTTTTGATTTAAAAAGCACTTTGTTAATGCGACCGTCTTGCATTTCAACGTCGAATGCGCGAGCACCTTCAATAGTTTGGGCTCCACTAGTTATCGCGGTATCTCTGATCACAGCATCCAAAACAAGGCGAGGTGCTGCACTTCCATAATTTGGCAGACTTCCACCTGGCCAATTCAGATAAAGAGTTTGTCCAAATCCATTTGCACATAAGCCATTGTTTTTAGCGCGGGTTTCTAACCATTGGCCAAGCCCTAGATTTCTAAGCTCTTTGACCGCACGTGGAGTTAAACCATCTCCACATGCCTTATCACGTGGAAAAACTTGTGCATCAACCAACAAAACATCAATCCCGTGACGTGCACACCATGCCGCGGTTGAAGAACCAGCAGGACCAGCACCAATCACAAGAACATCGGTTGAAAGTTCGGAAATCTTTGACATAACTAGGCAATAGTTCCACACAAATCTACAAGCGCATCTTGGGCTCTCACATTACGATGAGCCCCACATGTAAAGGGGATTTCGTGGGAATTCTTGATCGCTTTGAAGACCGCATAAACCGAGTGGTCAACGGAGCTTTCGCCAAGGCGTTTGAGTCTGAAGTTCAGCCAGTAGAAATTGCTGCTGCGATTCAGACCGAGGTGAACGAAAAAGCTGTGATTGTTGGTGCAGGACGCACCGTAGTGCCGAACACATTCTTGGTTGAACTTTCAAATGCAGATTACCAACGACTACTAGCTTACGAAAACCCTCTTAAGACCGAAATCGCTGCTGTAATCCGCGAACACATTGTCACCCAGCGCTACACCACTCTGGGACAAATAAAAATTGACTTGGCCATTGATGAAGATTTGACCACCGGAGTCTTCCGCATAACTTCATCTGCAGTTGATGATGGTGGGGCTCCGATAACTTCGAGTGATCAACTTGCTAGTCGAAAAGGTCCAACCGTAGTGATTGATGGATTTGTCCATCCTTTGACTAGAACCAAAACCATAATTGGTCGAAGTGAAGCTGCCGACATCCAAGTTGAAGATACTGGGGTTTCTCGAAAGCACTGCGAAATAGATCTACTTTCAACTCCAGTAATTCGCGACCTCGGTTCAACAAATGGAACCTGGATTCATGGCAATCGCATTACTGAACAGAAACTTAACGAAGATGTTGATATCACTATCGGTACAACCGTTATTCAATTTCGGATGCGTTAGACATGTCTGAATTGGCGTTAACCCTTTTAAGGATGGGGTTTCTCGCGCTACTTTGGATTTTTATTTATGCAATCTTGCGCTTGATGCGCCAAGACCTAAATCGAGTGGATTCAAAATTTTCAACTAAGTCAGCAATTAGCCCAAACGATTTATCAAAAAGTAAATCTGGTGCAAAAGTAAATCGTGTGTTTGTGGTCTCGGAAGAATTCGAAAAAGAATACGAACTTCGAGATGGCATGACCTTCGGCAGGTCGAATGATGTGGCAGTTCACATCGAAGATGATTACGCGTCAGGTAAGCATGCGCAGATGCGAATCGATAATGGTCAATGGATTTATGAGGATTTGGGTTCAACAAATGGAAGTTGGCAAGATCGAAAGCGAATTACCAGTCCCATCCGAATCAAGCGCGGCACAGTCCTAAGAATTGGGAACACTGAATTGCGGTTTGAAAAATGAGTTTTGCATTTAGATTTGTAATTCAAAGTAATGTGGGAGTAATCCGTAAGTCGAACGAGGATTGCGGATTAGCTTCTACGAAATTAATTGCGGTTGCAGACGGTATGGGTGGGCATGCAGCTGGTGAGGTTGCTAGTTCCACAGTCATTCAAACTTTCAAAGAGCAGCTTGAAACCTTGCCTGATTCACCTGAAGAATTCAAAAACTGGTTGGTTTCCACCACTAATCAGGCCCATGCGTCGATCGGAGATCAAATTGCAGCAGACTCCGAAAAGCGAGGAATGGGTACTACGTTTTCAACTATTACAGTTTTGGAAGACAAAATTGGTGTCGGCCATATCGGCGACAGTCGGATTTATAGGCTCCGTGACGGAAATTTTCAACAGATTTCAATCGACCACACATATGTGCAGTCACTGGTTGATAGTGGCGAGATAACCCAAGCTGAAGCTGCCACACATCCAAGACGAAATCTTTTGATCCGAGCTATTGATGGTATTCATGATGTAGCAATGGACATTGACCTACTCGATGCGAAAGTTGGCGACCGATTCCTACTTTGCAGTGATGGTCTATCCGGCGTTGTCTCAGACAATGAAATTGCAAATCAACTTTCCAAAACCGATTTAACTACTACGGTGGGGCTCTTGATCGAACAAGCCTTATCTGCTGGTGCACCAGATAATGTGACAGTAGCGGTCTGTGAAGTCGTCGAGGATGACGTTCAGATTAATAAATCGATAACTCCAATTGTTGTAGGGGCCTTTGAAGTAAATGAAAATCCAATCGAAGTCCACAATTCTTCAAACAAAAGAGTTGCTTTCAAAGTTGCTGCATTGATTTTGATTGCCCTGTCCATAGTCGGAATTAGCAATTCTTGGTTGAACTCACAATGGTTTGTGGCAAGTTCAAATGGAAATGTGGCAATCTTTCAAGGAATCAATCAAAAACTTGGACCGATAAGTTTTGGTCGATTAAGTGTTGAAACACAACTACCAGTTTCCACTCTGACACAAAATGACTTAGATGCAATCTCTCATGGGGTGTCGACTACTAATCTTAATTCTGGACTTATCTTGATACAAGAAATGTGGTCTCGTTCAACAATCTGCGAATCAGCTACTGCAGGATGCAAACCGTAGGTGAATCGATGAAATCTTT